>CAJWAE010000012.1 GCA_913020075.1 uncultured Flavobacteriaceae bacterium | reverse complement strand
GCGTGGTGGTGCTGCTGCTACTACTACCACCACCACCACCACCACCACCACTTCGAATTAGAGTCGGCAATCTCTCGCTTCTCGTCGGCTTCTTTTTCTTTTTACGACGTCTGAATGGATTTTTTGTAGGAATACATGGCTGGTACACAATTTTTTTTCCGCATGTCAAGCACTTGTGCATTCCCACTAGAGGCAGGAGGACGAACCAGAAGACAGTCGTGACGCACATGAGGACGAGAGGAAGGAGAGCTGTGGCAATTAACATTCCGTAGTAGACTTCAGCGTTGCTCGATTGATCATCACCAAAGCTGCACTGGATGGATGCAGCCTGGGCTGAGATCGAGGTCAGACTGGAGGCAAGTGACAAAACTGTGCTGACGGTAGTCGGCCAGCTGACGTTGAGAGAAAGAACGATTGAAATCATCTGGAGATGCGTAAGAAGGATTCTCTTCATGGTACTGTGCTCGGCCTTTTTCTTACCTGTCGATCTCATTTTCACAGCGATCAAGAGCACGAACAGAACCACGACACCCAAGACAGTGAGCAAAAAGAGAGCCATCGAGCCACCAGCACCACCACACTCGACGCAACGACCAGAGCCGTCACCGGAGAGAGCGTAGTTAACAGCGCAAGAAGAGCATCGCGTGTTGTTGATCGGCGGATTGGCGTGTCCCTGAGCACAGGTCTCGTTGACTGAGTCGACCAAGGCGAGATCCACGGCATCGCTGCCAGCCAGTCCGTTGTCGTCAGGGTCTGCTGCTCCCGTGCTGTTGACAGTGGAGCGAAAGTACTTTCCTGCGAGCAGAGGATTCGGACCACCGAGACAAGCCGCGCCAAGGCACGATGCAAAGGTCAGAGAGCCGTGGCAGCGCCACCAACCAAACTTAGCTTTGATCTCCTCGGCAATCAAGGAGCTGCGACAGTCGGCACCCGCAGGACAGGGCGCACACTCCCACTCAGAGGGTGCCACCGATCCCGTTGCGTTCAGGTACTCGGTCGAGGCAAAGCAGTCCTTCCCACCAATGCTTCTCCATCCTCTTGACGTCGCGCTCTCTTTACCAAGGCGGACGCCGTCAGGTGCCAGCGTTTGGATCCGCGCAAAGTGGACGACGAATCGAAGATCCGTGGAACCCAGCGTGGGCAGTGACATTCTCCTCCTCCTTCCTCCTCCTCCTGCTGCTCCTCCTCCTCCCTTGGATTTAGTAACATATTGCTCAGTCGTGTCCCGAGTGAACTCCTCCGACGTGCTAATTCGAATCACAAACTCTTCGTACGACGTGTCCTCCAAGTCCCATTCGACGATCAGCTCGCTCCATGTTTCGCCTCGTTTGATCGACAAGGATGTGGGAATGGGCAGCGTCGCGTCAAGACCCATCGCAACGCAAGCCTCTGTACCTGTGGACAGCCATCCAGCAGGACAAAGCTTGCACTCCTTCAAGCCAGTAACGTCGGCGTACTCGTTCATGGTCTTGTCGCAGGCTTTGCACGAGGGTTCGTTGCTGGTGGCAGCGAACTTTCCTCTCTCGCATTCGTTGCACGAGACGGCACCGGGAAACGACGTCTGGCCAGCATCACATGGAGAGCAAGTCTTCGTTGGTGGATCACCTCCATACCAACCAGCTGGACACGCGGCAAAGTTGTCGCAGGTGTTGTCGACGCCAGTGCAAGTGATGTGCGAACCCTTGGGGACTTGGACAGCGGTAGAACCACCACCCAGGACAATGGCACCCGATTCTGTTGAGAGTAGAGAAAAGAGAAGTAATGTAAGAAAGGAAAAAATGCAAAATATTCTAGCTACAATTGGAGTTGAAACCGATCGAGAAAAGGCAGAGAAGTTATATAATAAATACATCACTTCTGAAATTTCCCTAACTACTTCAGGAGGCATAGATAAAAATATAGATGCTTTTAAAATTAATTTGAATACCGAACTCAAAAAACCTGTATCTGAACAAAGATTTCCTTTATATGAGGCTACAGTAGATAGTTCTAAGTTTTATATTGTGCCTCTTCAAGGTGCCGGACTATGGGATGCAATATGGGGATATATTGCTTTGAAGGATGATATAAACACCATACAAGGAGCTGTTTTTGATCACAAAGGAGAGACTGCAGGTTTGGGAGCAGAAATTACCCAGCAATGGTTTCAAGATCGTTTTGTGGGAGAAAAAGTTTTCGATATTCAAGGAAATTTAGTAGGGATCAATGTTTCTAAAACGAATAATGATCCAAAAGACACTGATAAAGACGATCATGAAGTAGATGCCATATCAGGTGCAACAATTACAGGCGATGGTGTTACAGAAATGATTATTGAACGTTTGACCCATTATTTACCTTATTTCAAATCCGATACAACCACTGCGATAGTTTCTAACGAATAAACTGATGAAAAAAAATCAATCTAATATTGATAAAACACCGATGATTCTTTTTGTAAATAAAGAAAAAGAACCTCTTTTTTCTAAAAAAAACCGGAAGTTATTATATGATCCTATGGATGATAATAATCCTATTACTGTTCAGGTTTTAGGGATATGTTCAGCTTTAGCGATTACGGTTCAATTAAAGCCAGCCTTGGTAATGAGCGTATCAGTAATGGTGGTTATGGCAGCAAGCAATGTGATCATTTCTTTATTAAGAGACTTAATACCTAATCGAATTCGAATTATTGTTCAATTAGTTGTTGTTGCTGCAATGGTTATTTTGGTAGATCAAGTATTACGGGCATATGCTTATGATGTAAGTAAAGAACTCTCAATATTTATCGGATTGATTATCACCAATTGTATAGTTATGGGACGTCTTGAAGCTTTTGCACTAGGGAATGGTGTTTGGAGGTCTTTTTTAGATGGAATTGGGAATGCTGCAGGCTATGGATTAATTTTAGTAATTGTTGCATTTTTTCGCGAGCTTTTAGGATCAGGAAAACTTTTTGGTTTCCAAGTGATTCCAGATGTTATTTATGAAATGGGATACGTAAATAACGGGTTGATGTTACTTTCACCAATGGCTCTAATTACGGTAGGGATTCTAATTTGGATTCAACGTTCGCGTAATCGAACATTAATTGAAAAAAATTAATATTAATACCATGGAAGGATATTTAAACTTATTTGTTAAAAGTATATTTATTGAGAATATGATTTTTGCCTACTTCTTGGGTATGTGTTCTTATTTAGCAGTTTCAAAAACTGTTAAAACAGCGGTAGGATTAGGCTTTGCTGTCATTTTTGTTTTAGCTATTACTGTGCCCATTAATTTTTTATTGGACACATATTTATTAGATTCAGGAGCATTAGCCTGGTTAAGCCCCAGATATGCAGATCTTGATTTAAGTTTTTTAAGCTTTATAATGTTTATTGCTGTGATTGCTTCTATGGTCCAACTAGTAGAAATGATAGTTGAAAAATTTGCTCCTGCACTTTATGGAGCATTAGGAATTTTTTTACCACTTATTGCTGTAAACTGTGCTATTTTAGGGGGATCACTGTTTATGCAACAAAAAGATTTTTCGGGTATTGTTGAATCAGCAGTTTATGGATTGGGTTCAGGAATTGGATGGTTACTAGCAATTGTAGCTATTGCTGCAATAAGAGAAAAAATAACATATTCTAACGTACCGGCACCGTTACGTGGTTTAGGAATTACCTTTATCATTACCGGTTTGATGGCATTAGGATTTATGAGTTTTATGGGAATTAAAATATAATTTAAGAATGGATTATTCAGTTGTCTTAGCAAGTATTATTGTTTTTTTAATTATTACTTTTTTATTAGTAGGAATGCTTTTAGGTGTAAAAGCTAAACTATTACCCTCAGGGCCTGTTTCCTTACTTATTAATGGGGATAATAAAGTTGAAGTTTCTTCTGGGAATACTTTACTTAGTACTCTAGGAAGTAATAAAATTTTTTTACCCTCAGCTTGTGGAGGAGGTGGCACATGTATTCAGTGTAAATGTCAAGTGATTGAAGGTGGAGGTGAAATTCTCCCTACTGAAGCACCACATTTTTCACGAAAAGAAGTTGCTGAGGGATGGCGCTTAGGTTGTCAAGTAAAAGTAAAAGAAAATATGGTGATTCAAGTACCAGAAGAGGTGTTTGGGATTAAAAAATTTGAAGCTATCGTTCTTCGTAATTGGAATGTAGCTTCTTTCATAAAGGAATTTGTTATAAAAATTCCTGAGGAAATGGATTATAAGGCAGGTGGATATATTCAGATTGAAATTCCAGAATGTGAAATTAAGTTTGAGGATATTGATATTTCTGCACATCCAGAAGAACATCCAGGAGAACTTGATAAATTTAAATTAGAGTGGGATAAGTTCGGATTATGGCCACTAACAATGAAAAATCCAGAAACTGTAGAACGTGCCTATTCAATGGCTTCATTCCCTGCTGAAGGAAAAGAAATCATGTTGAATGTTCGTATTGCTACCCCTCCATTTGATCGTGTTAAAAATGGGTGGAGTGATATTAATCCAGGAGTAGCTTCTTCTTATATTTTTTCTAAAAAAGCAGGTGATAAAGTGACTATATCAGGTCCTTACGGAGAATTCTTCATTAATGAATCCGATTCTGAGATGTTGTATGTAGGGGGTGGAGCTGGAATGGCTCCTATGCGTTCTCATTTATATGAATTGTTTAGAACACTTCAAACTGGTCGTAAAGTTACTTTTTGGTACGGAGGAAGATCAAAAAGAGAATTATTCTACATAGATCACTTTAGAGCCTTAGAAAAAGATTTTCCTAATTTTAAATTTTATATTGCTTTGTCTGAACCGATGGAAGAAGACAACTGGAAAGTTAAGCAAGGTCTTGAAGGAAAAGGAGATGGTTTTACTGGTTTTGTGCATCAAGTGGTTATTGATAATTACTTAGATCATCATGATACACCAGAAGATATCGAAGTCTATTTTTGTGGACCTCCATTAATGAATCAGGCCATAGAAAGGATGGCAGAAGATTTTGGAGTCCCACCAGAAAATGTTCGTTTCGATGATTTTGGAGGTTAATATTTAATAAAAAAAAAGGTTTGTAAGCCTCTTTTTTATATGTAGAATCCAATTTAATACCCAAACAAACTTTCTAGAGAAAGTTCTTGAACTTTTCCATATTGTTTTAAGTTTTCAAAATCAATATTATTTCGATCTCCAATCAATAAAATATTATGGGATTTATTTTTTACATAGTTTTTATGAAACTCCAGAAGATCATTATAATTCATAGCCTTCACTTCATTATAAATTTGTTCACGGACATCTATATCTAAACCTTTTTTTTCAGCAGCTAGATAGCTATTCACCATATTTTTTTTTGTAATACGTTCGCTTTCAATTTTATTGAGAATGGCTTGCTTTCCAATATTAAATGCTTGAGGTGACTTAGGAAGGTTATTTATCAAATTAAACATTGAACCTAAGGCTTCTTTTTGTTTATCAGATTGAATTCCAATATAAGAGAATAAATAATCACTCCCGTTTTTTTTAGCCGCTTGTCTATAAGCAGAATATACTGAATATGCCAAGCCTTGTGCTTCTCTGATTTCTTGAAAAACAATACTATTCATACCTGCTCCAAAATACTGGTTAAACATCTGAATAGCAGCAGTCTTGGAATTATTTAATACATCCAATTTAGATAATAAAATAATTTCTGTTTGCACCATGTCAAAGTGTGACCAAAACACCTGATTTGAGGCATAGTCTTTCTCATTATATTTTTTTATATCATCAATTTCATTAAAGGTTTGAGGAACATTATGATGTGAAGTAACCAAATCGGTCAACTCAGTTATTGATTTATTTCCGTAATATAAAATACGATGTGGGAAGGAGGAAAGGTTTTGAATTCGTTGGGTAAGTTCTTCGTGTTTTATCTGTTTTAGCTCTTCTGAGGTGACTATATCCTTCAAAGGATTGTCTTTTCCATATTTGGCATAAGCATACATTTGTCTCTGTAAAATCACTCCTTTATTCTTTTTGATATCTTTACGATCTTTTAATATTCTTTTCTTCAATTTATCAAGCGCATCTTTTGAGCCTATGGGTTCTTGAAGAAGTTTTTCAAAGAGTTGCATTGCTGGTTTCATAGCATTACTTAATCCGCTGAGTGTAATAAAAGTTTGGGTTCCATCTCCACTTAAATTCAATTTCATGTTAGCTCCTAGTTTATAAAACTCTTGTTTTACTTCTTCAGGACTCATATCATCGGTACCCACATAATTCATAAATTCTGTAGCCAAAGGAAGTATGTGATCTAAATTTCTTCCAAAATCAAATAAATAGGTTAAACTAAATAAATCATTATCTGTATTTTCTTTGGCAATAACCTCAAGCATTCCAATTTTATATTGATCTATATCAATTTTAAAATCAATGAATTTGGGTTGTAGTTTGTCTAACTTAAGCCCAGCCAAACGATCTTGTAAAGGTGAAGTTTGTTCTCGATTTAAAGGGACTTTTGTGATTTTTGGCTTTTCTACTTTTTGGGAATTAGAATCTACCCCGCTACGTTTATAAATGACAGCATAGTTGTCTTTGTAATTTTGTTTTGCAAAGGCAATTAAGTCTTCTTTTGTAATTTTAGATAATCGATTAAAATATGTCACTTCATTTTTCCAGTTTTTTTCTCTAGTGAATGCCATTACCATATTATTCGCACGATAATAATTAGCATTCTCAGAATCACCTTGTTCCATCACTGATTTTTTAAGGTCATTAATTACTGCTTTTAAGAGCCATTGGTCAAAGTTTCCTTTTTTAATATTTTCAATTTCACCCAGAAGAAGTTCTTTAACATCTTCAAGCGATTGCCCTTCTTTAGGATTACCCATAAAGGTGTGAATTGCAAAATCATTCATATTTCGAACAGTTGCACTGGCACTTAATACTTTTTGTTGCTGTACTAAGTTTAAGTCAATTAATCCCGCAGTTCTATTAGATAAAATCATGTCAATGAGTTGAACATGCATTAAATCATTACTTGCCTTTCCATCAAACCTAAATCCCATAATCAGTGATTCACGATCTGGACCTAAAACATCCACTTCAATAGGTTCTGTTATTTCAGGTTGTATAACATAACTGAAAGCTGGCAGCTTCTTGTTTGGTTCCCATTCTCCAAAGTTTTTATCGATAAGGGCAATAGTCTTATCAAAATCTAATTCGCCACTCATACAGATCGCAACATTATTAGGACGATAGTATGTGTTGAAATAATTTTTAATTTCTGTAATAGAGGGGTTTTTTAAGTGATCAATAGTTCCAATAACAGATTGTGTTCCGTATGGATGATTAGGAAATAAATTCTGTAATAAAGCGAAGTATTGTTTTCTGAAATCACTATCCAATGAACGATTTTTTTCCTCATATACCGCCTCTAGTTCTGTATGAAATAGCCTATTTACAATTTGTTTAAAGCGAAATCCTTCAAGGGTTAAAAAACGTTCCATTTCATTGGCAGGAATATCAACGGTATACACAGTTCTGTCCTCAGTTGTATAGGCATTAAGTCCTTTGCCACCTATCATAGATATCATTTTATCGTACTCATTAGGGATTGCAAACTTTGCAGCTTCATTAGAAACAGCATCAATTTTTTTATAATGTTCTGCACGTGCCCTGGGATTTTCAATACTTGCATAGTCATTAAATAGATTTTCTAAAGAATCTAATAAAGGTTTTTCAGCTTCATAATCTAAGGTTCCAAAATATTTATTTCCCTTAAACAGAATATGTTCTAGATAATGGGCTAAACCTGTATTATTTTCAGGATCATTTTTGCCTCCTGCCTTTACAGCAGTAAAAACATGAATTCGAGGAGCATTTTCAAAATTACTAAGGTAGACTTTTAGCCCATTATCTAATGTGTAAATTCTGGTCTGAGTTGGGTCGTTTGAGACAAATTCATAGCTGTAGCCCCCAGAAGTAGAAGTTTTGGTTTTATGAAATTCGTTATTACAAGAAAAAAAACCAATTAGTAATGAAGTAAATAAAAGAGCACTAAATATTTTCATAAGAGTATTGTAAATAATAAAAACGAAAGTACATATTTTCCTATGATTTTTATAATCTGTCTATTTTTGTGTTAATTTTGTATTTTATGAATAGATTAAATACACAGGAAGTGCATCAACTTGCAATGAAAGAGGTTGGTGATTTTCTAGAAAAGGAAGACTATGAGTTTTTGGCTGTTAATTCCCAACTTAAACGCTCTCCACAATTCGTTTGTGTTAAAGATAAGGCACTTTTTTTTGTGGTAGTAAAAGGATGTTTGTATCCTAAAGCACCAAAACAATTTGACTTAGAGCATTTGGAAAAAGTTAAAATCCATGCTAAAAAAAATAATGCTCAACTCTTTTTTGCAGGCGTTGGGTTTGCTCACGCAGAAGATTATAATATTACACTAACTAAAAACGATCCCTATGTGGTTAATTTTGATGGACTTCAGGAAATATTCTAGTTTTCTTTTATCAGCTTTATTTTGTAATTGTCAATTAGGCACAACAGAAGTTAATAAAATTGAAGGTTTTGCTCTAGGAACTACTTATTCAATTATTTTAAAGGAAGTTTCTGATTTAAATAAATTTGAGCTCAGTCTTGATTCTATTTTTCGTGTGCTTAATAAATCTTTATCCACTTATATTCCTAATTCAGATATTTCCAAAATTAACATAGGTGATACTCTTCAAGAAGTAGATATTCATTTTATAAATGTATATAATACAGCTACTGAAGTTTGGAAAAAATCAGATGGTTATTTTGATCCCACAGTTGGGGCCTTAGTCAACGCGTATGGATTTGGTCCAGAAAAAGCATTAAAACAAATTTCAAAAAAACAGCGTGATAGTATTTTAATGTTTACTGGCTGGGATAAAACATTATTAACAGACGAAAAGACTATTAAAAAAGGGCATCCCTCATTGTATTTTGACTTTAATGCTTTGGCAAAAGGATACGCTGTTGATGTCATTGCTGATTTTATAAAATTTAAAGGATATTTAGATTTTTTGATAGAAGTTGGAGGAGAAATCAGGTCAAATGGAAAAAGCCCTAAGACAAATGAGTTGTGGAAAGTAGCAATTGATGACCCTCAACAAGGAAAAAAAAGAAAATTTATTAAAATTATTTCTCTAAATAATCAAGCTTTAGCTACTTCAGGTAACTACAGAAAATACAAAACTGATAAAAAAACTGGACAATTATTGTCTCATTCCATTAATCCCAAAACAGGTAATGCTTTTCCTTCAATGATATTAAGTGCTTCTGTTCTAGCACCCAATTGTATGACAGCTGACGCTTATGCAACCTCATTAATGGTAATGCCTTTTGATTTAGGTAAAGCGATGATTAAAAATGATCCCAATCTAGAAGCATTCTGGATTATTAAGGACGGACAAGGAATAGTTCAAGAGTTTTCTTCTGATGGATTTTCAAAAGAATAAGTGTTTTTAAAACACTTATTCTTTTTTCCCTACAGGTATATCTTCTTGAATAGGCAAACCAAAATATTTTATTTCTTTTGAAGTTAGTTTCTTCATAATATTGATTCTACTCACTTTAAATCCTGCCGATTCCAATCTTGAATAATAATTTTGACCATAGATTCTCACATGATCATATTGTCCAAAGATTATGGTTCGTTTTTTTCGATCTGTGATGCTGTCATCTTCAAAGGTCTCTTTTCTTGTTTCATCAAGAGGCACTTGAGCAATAAGTGTCCCCCCTTTTTTTAAGATACGATACAGTTCTGACATTGCTTTTTTATCGTCTGAGATATGTTCAAATACATGATTACATAAAATCAGATCATATGTATTCTCTTTAAAAGGCAGGTTACAAATATCAGCTTTAATATCAGCTAGAGGAGAGTGGAGATCTGTTGTACAATAGTCCCAATTGCTAAAAGATTTAAATTTCTTATAAAAAACCTGTTCAGGAGCTACATGTAATACTCTAATAGTATCCTTCAAAAAAGTTGTTTCTCTATCTAAATACAACCATAATAAACGATGTCTTTCTAGAGAAAGCGTTCCTGGACAAAGTGCATTTTGACGTAACTTTTGATAACCATATGGTAAAAATTTACGATAAGAACTTCCATCTATAGGATCTTTGAATCGATTCCCCTTGTAATACCATTTAATAAAAGGCCGAAACCAAATACTCAGCTTAATTAAAATAGGTCTTGGAATAATATTTAAAATCCATTTCATAGTTAAGGATGATCTTTATAAAAAAGTATTTCTTCATCACTTTCTATTCCCAAAGACTGATTAATATATTTAAAAGTAGAAAGTAGCTCTGGCTTTCCGTTAATCAAAGCGACATTATGTTCAAAGTGTGCACTGACTTTATTATCAGCTGTAAGAATTGTCCATCCGTCTTTTAATTGTTTGATTCGATGTGTGCCCTGATTGATCATAGGTTCAATAGCTAATACCATACCGTTTAAAATTTTTTTTCCACGCCCTCTACGGCCGTAGTTGGGCACTTCCGGACCTTCATGCATTATCTTCCCTAAGCCATGCCCTACAAGCTCTCTTACAACTCCATAGCCTTCTTTTTCACAATGATTTTGAATTGCATAACCCATATCTCCAATACGATTACCTTCTGTAAATGTTTCAATTCCTTTGTAAAGAGATTCTTTGGTAATACGTAATAATTTCTCAATACTTGAATCAATTTCACCAACGGCAAATGTATATGCATGATCTCCATAAAACCCATTTTTTAGTGCTCCACAATCGATTGAAATAATATCGCCTTCTAATAAGGGTATTTTATTTGGAATACCATGAACTATTTGAGCATTTGGACTCACGCATAAGGTATTTGGGAAGCCATAGAGCCCTAAAAAACCTGGCACTGCGTTATGGTCTCGAATAAAATTTTCAGCTAATTTATCTAGCTTTAATGTACTTATTCCTGGTTTTATTTCAGAAGCTAGCATGCCCAGTGTTTTTGAAACGATCAAAGCACTTTCTCGAATGAGTTCAATCTCTTCTCTGGTTTTAAGGATAATTTCAGCCATATTAAAAGTCTGAGTAGGAGTCTTTGTAAGGCTGTTTTTTTAAAATTTTAGAAAAATCTTCAACTAGGCTTTCTACAGGAAATTCAACAATTCGATTATTTTCTTTTCCATTTTCCATAAAAATTAATGTAGGAATATTAAGTATGTCATATTTTTCTTCATAACCCAGCGGACTATCTTTTGCTTCAGAGATAGAATACATTTCGATGCGATCTTCTGAAACACCAAGTAAATCTAATAGCTTAAACATACCTCCTAATTCTCTTTGAGTATCTCCACACCAAGTACCTAAAATTAGTTTAAAAGTAAGTCCTTTAGTTAAAGAAATATGTTCATTAACCCAGCCTTTGGGAATTTTTAAATTTTCATATTCGGGTTCAAGCCAAGCTTGGAATTCGGGAGTGTTTAAATTTGCTCGGTTCAAAAAACCAAGGATTACTGTTTCTCCCTCCTCTCCAATCAAAGTTTGTACTTCTAGAGGTTGGAGTGTTTTCTCACTAGCAAAATTATTACATCCCAAAAAGGTGAATAAACTAAAAACAATATATATATATGTTCTCATGAGCGAATTAATAATGAGTTTTGAGTCATTTTCTTTGGAGGTTTTATCTCCAATAAATCTAAAACAGTAGGAGCTATATCACCTAAAACACCAGATTTTATTTTTTTTCTTTCAGGGTCTATTAAAATGATTGGAACGGGATTAGTAGTATGTGCTGTATTTGGACTTCCGTCAGAATTTATCATGGTTTCACAGTTTCCATGATCTGCAATTAGAATACTTGCATATCCTGCATTTAAAGCAGTCCTTATGACTGATTGGGTGCATTCATCTACTGATTCACAAGCTTTTATAGCAGCTTTTAAATTTCCTGTATGACCAACCATGTCTGGATTAGCAAAATTTAGACAAATAAAATCTGGAGCATCGGCTTTTATTTTAGTTATAATCCTATCTCTAATTTCGTAAGCGCTCATTTCGGGTTTTAAGTCATAAGTTGCTACTTTGGGTGAAGGGCATAAAATTCGATCTTCACCTTTAAAAGGAGTTTCTCTTCCTCCATTAAAAAAGAATGTAACATGAGGATATTTTTCAGTTTCTGCAATACGGACTTGAGTTTTTCCTGCTTGGGATAAAACTTCACCGAGTGTGTCTTGTAAATTATCCTTATCAAAAATGACATGAACTTTTCGGAAAGAATTATCATAATTAGTTAATGTAATGTAATAGAAGTTTAGTGGCTTCATTTTATAATCAGGAAAAGCTTTTTGAGAAAGCACTTGTGTTAGTTCCCTTCCGCGATCAGTTCTAAAATTGAAGAAAAGAATAACATCTCCGGATTCAAGAAGAGTGATTGCTTTTCCATTAGAACCCTTACGATAAAGGGGCGCAATAAACTCATCAGTTACTCCCTTTTTATAACTACTTGAAAGACTTTCTGAAAAACTTGATGTAGCTGTTCCTTTCCCATTCACTAATAAATCATATGCTTGTTTTATACGTTCCCATCTTTTATCTCGATCCATAGCGTAATATCGACCAATTAAAGAAGCTAATTGGCCTCCTGTTTCTGTTAATTTTTTTTCTATTCTTTCTACAAAACCTTTTCCTGACTTTGGATCCACATCTCGTCCATCAGAAAAAGCATGTAGGAAAACATTATTTAATTTATATTCACCTATGAGCTCTAATAAACCCTCGACATGATTTATATGAGAATGAACTCCTCCGTCGGAAAGTAAACCAAGAAGATGTACTTTTTTATCTTCTTTTTTTGCATACTCTAAGCTATCGGTTAATACTTTTTCATTACGAAGACTATCGTTTTCAACTGATAAATTAATTTTAGCTAAATCTTGATAAACAATACGACCAGCACCTAAATTCATATGTCCTACTTCGCTATTACCCATTTGTCCATCTGGAAGTCCTACGTGTTCTCCATCTGTCCTTAATGAGCTATATTCATAATTTTGATATAAAGAATCAATATAAGGGGTTTTGGCCTGATCAACTGCAGAAACCTTGGGGTTTGAAGAATTTCCCCATCCATCTAAAATCATTAAAAGAGTCTTTTGAGCCATAAATATTTTTTTAAAGATACAAATTACTAAGCTTTTCATGAAAACACAATAGCTGAAAAAAAAACTGTTACTTTGTAAATAAAACATTTGAAAAAAGGTCTTGTTTATCGGTCTACGGGAAGTTGGTATACTGTTGAATCAGAAGGAGTTTTTTATGCCTGTAGGATTAAAGGTAAGTTGCGTTTAAATGGAATAAAAAGCACAAATCCGATTGCAGTTGGTGATTGGGTTATTTTTGAAGTTGATTCTAACGCTGCTGTTCCTGAAGGGACAATCAATAAGATTGAAGAAAGACGAAATTATATTGTTCGTAAATCAGTTAATCTTTCTAAACAAACTCATATTATTGCATCCAATATTGATCAGGTTTTTTTAATAGTAACTTTAAATAATCCAACTACATTTCCGGCTTTTATTGATCGGTTTTTGGTGACGGCTCAAGCTTATCAAATACCCGCTATTTTACTTTTCAATAAAATGGATACCTATACTAAATCTGAGATTAAAGAAATCGAAGATTTAGAAGAAATCTATCAAAAAATAGGTTACGACACCTATCAAATTTCCGCAAAAAAGAGTTGGAAAATCAAAGAATTAGAGAACTTAATGCTCAATAAAATCAGTATGTTTTCAGGACATAGTGGGGTGGGAAAATCTACTCTAGTTAATGCCATATCTCCTGATTTAGCCCTAAAAACAGCGGCTATTTCTACTCAGCATAAACAAGGAATTCACACCACTACTTTTGCAGAAATGTTTGCTTTAAAAGCAGGAATTAAAATCATTGATACGCCCGGAATTAAGGGCTTTGGAGTATTTGACATAGGGCCAGAAGAAATAGGTAATTATTTTCCGGAATTTCTGATACTTAAAGCCCAATGTAAATTTAATAATTGTTTACACAATAATGAACCAAATTGTGCTGTGATTTCAGCAGTTAAGTCTAGAGTAATTTCACCAGTAAGATATCAGAGTTATCTTCAGATGCTAGAAGAAGATTCTCCATACAGAAATTAACATGAGAGTAGTTATTCAGAGGGTTACAAAAGCCCAAGTCGTTATTGATAAAAAAGAGACACGAAGTATTGGTGAAGGTCTAGTTGTGCTTTTAGGTATTGAAATGATTGACAACCCTAAGGATGTAGAATGGTTAGTAAATAAGATCATTAATTTAAGAATTTTTAATGATACTGAGGGAATAATGAATCATTCTCTGTTAGATACTGAAGGACATTTAATGGTTGTCAGTCAATTTACTTTAATGGCCTCATCAAAAAAAGGAAACCGACCTTCATATATTCGTGCTGCAAATCATGTTCATGCCATTCCCTTGTATGAACTCTTTTTAAAAAGAGTTCAAAACCAGCCGGGAATAAAGCTAGTCTCTGGAACTTTTGGAGAAGACATGCAAATTGAGTTAGTTAATGACGGACCCGTCACTATCCAAATAGATTCAAAAATTAGAGAGTAGTATTATAAAATGTTTACTTCAATTTCTAATTGAATTTGAAATTTTTGATTAACCGCAGATTGAATTTTTTTTGCAAGGGCAACAATTTCTGAACCTTTAGCAGAACCATAATTAACAAGAACCAAAGCTTGATCTTTGTGAACACCAGCATCTCCATCTCTTGTCCCCTTGAAACCAAGTGATTCAATTAACCATCCTGCTGGAATTTTAACTTGATTATCACTGTTGGGATAGTTTGGAATTTCGGGATATAGTTTTTGAATACGCTTTAAAAGTGAATTACTTACCAATGGGTTTTTGAAAAAGCTACCACCATTCCCAATTTTTTTTGGATCAGGAAGCTTGGATTGTCTTATATCAATAACTGCTTGGGCAACATTTTGTATTGAGGGTAACTTGTCTTTTAAATGTACTTTTAAAGCACCATAAGATATTTTTATTTCATGAGGGACTTTCTTCAATTGAAAGCATACACTTGTTATAATAAACTTACCTTTTAAATCAGTTTTGAATGCTGAAGTTCGGTAACCAAAATTACATTCTTGAGCATTAAATTTTTTTAATGATAAATCAATAACGTTTAATGCTTGACATGAATAAAAAATAGATTTTAATTCTACGCCATAAGCCCCAATATTTTGAATGGGTGCTGCACCAACGCTTCCTGGAATTAATGAGAGATTTTCTACACCACCATAATTATTTTTTATACACCAAACAACAAACTCATGCCAATTTTCTCCAGCTTGAACCTCAACTAAGACATGATGATCATCCTCATTTGAAATTATTATACCCTTGTTATTCATTAAAAAAGTAGCTCCATCAAAATTCTCAGTGAATAAGACATTACTACCCCCTCCTAAAATACGAAAAGGCATTTTTTTTGAAAGGGTTATTGCTTTTTTTAAAGTATCAATGGAGTCGATTGCAATAAACTTTTGAGTTATAACATCAACTCCAAAAGTATTGTAGGGTTTTAAGGATACCTTTTCTCTAAACTCCAGCATAATTCAAGATACTAATTTACTATATGCTTCTAAAGCTTTTCCCAAAATAATTGCAGCTCGGGTCAGTTTTTTAGAGTCTAAAATAAAGGCGATTCGAACCTCATTTAATCCTAACCTGGGCGAAGAATAAAACCCTGAAGCAGGAGCTAACATAATAGTTTGACTATTATCACGAAAATCAGTAAGAAGGAATTTTGAAAAATCCTCTGCATCTCTCACGGGTAATTTCACAATACAGTAAAAAGCTCCCATTGGATGAGAAACTTCAACATTTGGAATTTTCTCTAATTGTTCAATTAATACATCTCTTCTTTGACTGTATTCTCCAACTGCATTTTTGAGATAGTCATCGGATATATTAAGAGCAGCTTCACTTGCTATTAAAGCATATGTAGGTGGTGAAAGACGTAAGTGAGCAAATTTTAAAGTATTTCGAATTAAGGCTTTATTTTTAGAAACAATACAACCAACTCGAGCTCCACACATACTATAGCGTTTGGATACAGAATCAATCATAACAGTATTTTTAAAGCTTTTCTTGTGCTTTAATACAGAATAATGCTTGTGGTCACCGTAAATAAATTCGCGATAAACTTCATCAACAATTAAAAAAATATCCTTTTTAATTGCTAATTCGCAGAGGGTAGTGATTTCTTCTTTACTGTAGACATATCCTGTAGGATTACTAGGATTACACAAAAGAATAGCCCTTGTTTTTGATGAAATTTTTTGATTAATGTCTTCCAAAGAAGGCAATTGGAATTGTGACTTAAATTCTGAAATAACAGGAATAACATTTACATTTGCAGCACTTGCAAAACCATTATAATTTGCATAAAAAGGTTCGGGAATAATAATTTCATCACCTGGATCACAAATTACATTGAGCGCAAAAGTTAATGCCTCACTTGCCCCGGTTGTTACAATAATATCATCAGGAGAGATTTCGATTTTGTGTTTACTATAATAATCACATAATTTTTTTCGGTAACAAATTGTTCCTTGTGATGGTCCGTAAGGAAGAAGCTTTAAGTTTGAGTTCCGAACGGCGTTTAAAGATTCTTTTGGGGAAGGGATATCAGGTTGACCTATATTAAGGTGCAGTACGTCGATGCCTTTACTTTTAGCTTCGTCTGAAAAAGCTACCAGTTTACTAATTGGTGAGATTGGAAGTTCAATTCCTTTTTTTGATAATATTGGCATGTTAAATATAAAAAGCAAAAATGATAAAAAATTCAATTTAAGTGATAGTTATCTAATCTTTTAATTCAATTTAAAATTATTATTGGGATTTATATTTTTTTCAATTAGATCATTTTGTTTTTTTGACACTTTACATCCACAACTAGATTTTATATTTTTAATAATTAAATTAAAGTTTTTTGTATTAGTTAAAGAATTTTTTCATTGACTAAATTAGAGATTAAACCATAATCAATACATGTATTCTCAAATTTAATTTGATGACCTATTTCTTTTAAAATTAAATTAGTTTTATCAAATAGTATAAAAAGATCAATGGAATATTTGTAAATTATATTTCGTTCAAAAAAATTATTTTTTTAAATACTGGAATACCGTTTTTATTATAAGGTAAGTGTTGTTACTTTTGAAGAACTAAAATTTAGAATAAAAAATTTTATGGAAATCCCTTCCAAGTTTGATTCACAAAAAGTTGAGAGTAAATGGTATGACTTTTGGCAGGCAAATGATTATTTTAAATCCGTTCCTGATGATCGTGAGCCATATACTATCGTTATTCCTCCCCCCAATGTGACAGGAATTTTGCATATGGGACATATGCTTAATAATTCACTTCAGGATATAATTATTCGAAGAGCAAGAATGAGAGGCTACAATGCTTGTTGGGTGCCTGGTACAGATCATGCTTCAATAGCAACTGAAGCAAAAGTTGTTGCAAAACTAAAAGTTGAAGGAATTGAAAAAAATAGTCTTACTCGTGAGGCATTTTTAGAGCATGCATGGAAATGGACTGATGAATATGGAGGTGTAATTTTAGAACAACTAAAAAAATTAGGCTGTAGTTGTGATTGGAGTCGAACCAAATTCACTTTAGATCCTGAAATGTCAGAATCAGTTCTTCAAGTTTTCGTCGACTTGTATAAAAAAGGAATGATCTACAGAGGATTTAGAATGATTAATTGGGATCCTGAGGCACAAACTACTCTCTCTGATGAGGAGATTGTTTATGAAGAGAAATCAGGAAACCTTTATCATATTGCCTATCAAGTCGAAGGTTCTAAAGAAAAAGTTATTATAGCAACAACTCGGCCGGAAACTTTACTTGGCGATACTGCTATCTGTATTCATCCCGAGGACAACCGTTACTCACATTTAAAAGGGAAAAGAGTATTTGTTCCTCTTACCGATAGATCAATTCCTATAATTCAAGACGAGTATGTCGCTATGGATTTTGGTACTGGATGTTTAAAAGTTACACCTGCTCATGACATTAACGATAAGGCACTTGGGGAAAAACATAATTTAGATATTATTGATATTTTTAACCCTGATGCAAGTCTAAATTCAAATGGTCTAGTTTATGAGGGATTGAATCGATTTATAGCTCGTAAAAAGATTGTGAAAGATCTTGATATATTGGGGATCTTAATCAAAACTCAATCACACATACACAAGGTTGGAACTTCAGAAAGAACCAAAGCTGTAATCGAACCTCGCCTATCAGATCAATGGTTTTTAAAGATGGAAAGTCTTGCCAAACCAGCTATAAATGCAGTACTGAATTCTGATGAAATTGTATTGTTGCCTGAGAAATTTAAAAATACTTACCGTCATTGGATGGAAAACATTCGTGATTGGAATATTTCAAGACAACTATGGTGGGGGCAACGTATTCCTGCATATTACTATGGTGAGGGAGTAAATGATTTTGTAGTAGCATTAACTACTGACGAAGCTCTAATTCAAGCTAAGGAAAAGAGCAATAACTTTGAACTAACTATAGAAAATCTCAGACAAGATGAAGATGTTTTGGATACATGGTTTTCCTCATGGTTATGGCCAATATCAGTTTTTGATGGGATACGTAACCCTGATAATGAAGAAATAAATTATTATTATCCAACTCAAGATTTAGTTACGGGTCCTGATATTCTTTTTTTTTGGGTAGCTAGAATGATTATTGCAGGATATGAATTTAAAAATGAAAAGCCTTTTTCTAAAGTTTACCTAAACGGTCTTGTAAGAGATAAAAAGGGAAGAAAAATGTCTAAGCAACTGGGTAATTCTCCCGATGCACTCGAACTCATTAAAACTTATGGTGCTGATGGAGTTAGAGTAGGTTTAATGTTAAGTTCAGCAGCAGGGAACGATCTATTGTTTGATGAAAGCTTATGTCAGCAAGGAAAAAATTTTGCAAATAAAATTTGGAATGCTTATCGTCTTATACATGGATGGGAAGTAAAGACAGAAATTAATCCATCAAATGCTTCTTTAGAGGCTTTAAATTGGTATGAAAATCAATTCCAAAAAACTTTGGATTGGGTAAATGAAAATTTTGAAAAGTATCGTGTTTCAGATGCTCTAATGTCTATTTACAAGCTTATTTGGGATGACTTTTGTTCTTGGCTTTTGGAATTAATTAAACCTGAATACGGTCAGCCTATAGATAAAAAGACTCATTTGAAAGTAATTGCTTTATTTGAAAATAATTTACGTCTGCTTCACCCATTTATGCCATTCTTAACAGAAGAATTATGGCATTGTATTAGACCTAGAAATAAAGAAAACGCGCTCACGATTTCACACTGGCCAAAAACTAAAAGCTATGAAAGCTCTTTTATTTCAGAGTTTGAAATGACAAAAGAAATTATTGCCGGCATTCGAAACTTTAGAAAAGAAAAGGGCATCTCATTTAAAGAAAGGATTGATTTAAATGTGTCTAATAGTAATACTAAATTAGCTTATGAAGCAAGTATAATTAAGTTAGGATTTGTCGGTGAGATGAATTATCAAAAGCCTTCTGAAAATTCTTTTGGGGGAACCTTCAGAGTTAATAATTTAGAGTTTTTTATCCCAACTGAAGCTTTTGAAGATACTGAACCAGAACGAGAAAAAATACAATCAGAACTTGAATACACTAAAGGCTTTTTAGCTTCTGTTAATAAAAAATTATCCAATGAACGATTTGTTGCTAATGCTCCTGAAAAAGTAATAGCGATTGAACGCAAAAAGGTGTCAGATGCCGAAGAGAAAATTAGTTTATTAAAGAAAAGTCTAGCTTTACTTTAGGATAAAGGTTTATGTGCAATAGTTTGTATACCCCCTTTTACAATATCATTTATAGCAATATCTAAAGTAGTTCCTAGAGGTAAAAATAAATCTACTCGAGAGCCAAACTTTATGAACCCTGCATCTGATCCTTGCTCAACTTCCATACCTTTTTTTGCATAGTTGATAATTCTACGAGCTACAGCTCCTGCTATTTGACGATAGAGTATTTCGCCAAATTGATCATTTTTTAATACGATGCTGGTTCTTTCATTTAATTCAGAAGACTTTGGATGCCAAGCTACCAAATATTTTCCTGGATGATATTTGCTGAATTGTACACGCCCACTCATAGTATATCTTGTTACATGTACATTAAGCGGTGACATGAAAATAGAAACTTGAATACGATTATCTTTAAAATATTCCTTTTCAAAAACTTCTTTAATAATCACTATTTTTCCATCAACAGGTGCGATAAGGTTGTTTTTATTCTTTTGAGTTATGCGTTTAGGATTTCTGAAAAATTGAAGCACCAATATTAACATCATCAATACAAATAGTTGAATTAGAAATTTTATTATTGGAAAATTATCAACTATATATTCTGTAAAAATGACTATGCCTGCTGATAGAACAAAGCTGGTCATAATAATCAGATATCCTTCTTTATGAAACATAATTGGTAATAATTATAAATAAATAAATAAAAGGGGCAGTAAACAAAACGCTATCCATACGATCATAAAACCCACCATGACCTGGAATTAACGATCCACTATCCTTGACTTTAGCCTGTCTTTTAAATTTAGATTGTATCAAATCACCAATAGTTGCAGTTAAGATAATAATAAGAGCTAAAACAGGAAAGCTCCAAACTGGTAAAGAATCATCAAAGAAAGAGATTACTAAACTAGTTATAATACAAGCTATTGCACCTCCCCATAAGCCTTCCCAGGTTTTTTTAGGTGAAATTGAAGGGAATAGAGGTTTTTTACCCCATTTTTTTCCGGACAAATAAGCAAAACTATTGTTAACCCAAATTAATAAATACATAATTAATGTTATGCTATTATTAATACTGGTTTCAAAATGGGTAGTTGCAACAATGAAATAAGCTGAGCCAACTAAATAAAAAAATGATAAGCTGCTCTTTTGATATGGAGCTGAAGGAAAGGGTTTATTTAAAAAAAGCAAATAGGCTAATATTAAATTTGCTAAGATTGACAGAGCAAGGAAGCTATAGATCATATTAGTACTAGGTTCTTTGATGAAGAGCTGATATACTAATAATCCAAATAAAAGAAAAGGTATAGGGCTTTTGTATTGAAGTAATCTTTGAAATTCAAAAAGGGCAAGTCCCGAAAAAACAAATAGGACTATTACAAGTGCTAAATCTGAAATGAAGGCTGAGGAAACTATAAGAGCTACATATAGTAGCCCTGAAAGACCTCTAATTATTAATTCTCTCATTTTATTAATACATCTTCTAGAAGCAAATATATATTTTTTGCACTATTCCCATTATTGATTTTTTTTTCTTCATCAGGTAATTTTAATGTGGTAATGTTTGTCGGAATTTCCTTTCCGTATTTATTTTTTAACAATGTCATTCCCTGACTTACATCACTAACAAGTTGATTCAATGTAGCTAAAACAATAATAGTATTCGGAAAATCTGAAAGATTAAAATGTTTTATTTGGTGTTCACTTAGTAATATTTTACCAGTATTACTTATGGCATATTCACAATTCATAAGGGCTGCTTTGTAAGAAATTAGACTTTCCGAATTTTGATAAACAAAAGGAATTTCAAAGCGACTAGATAAGTTTTTATCTAAGCTAAAAACATCAACTTTACTACAATTTAAATCTGCACAAATTTTTTCAAAAGTTACTTTGGAAACAGGAGGTGTTTCACAATATAAAAAACGTCCCCCTTTTATTGTAAAATTTTTCGCAAAACTAATTTCTAGTGGAACTATTTCAGCTGGTAAATAAGGGCTTTTTTCAGATTTATTTTCATTAGTACCACCAAAAATCTTTCCCCAAATCCCCATTATTAATTTACTTTTTCACTTTTACTGCCTTTGTAGCCTTTGTAGCCTTTGTAGCCTTTGTAGCCTTTGTTGCCTTTGTTGCTTTTGCTGCTTGAATTTTTTCTTCGTTAGTTTTAAAAGGTCTTTTCCCCAGAATGTTTTCTAAATCATCCTTAAAAATAACTTCTTTTTCTAAAAGTCTGTCAGCAAGTTGTGTTAATTTATCTTTTGAAGAATTTAAAATGTCTAAAGCTCGGTTATATTGCTTTTCTATAATCTGTGAAATTTCGTAATCAATTTTTTTAGCAGTATCCTCAGAGTAAGGTTTTGTAAAATTATATTCCGCTTGACCTGAAGAATCATAATATGTAATATTTCCAATTTTATCATTTAATCCATAAACTGATACCATAGCCCTAGCTTGACGAGTAACTTTTTCTAAATCACTTAATGCTCCAGTTGATATTTTATCAAAAATAACTCTCTCCGCAGCACGTCCTCCTAGTGCAGCACACATTTCATCTAACATCTGTTCTGTGCGAACAATTTGACGTTCTTCAGGAAGATACCAGGCAGCACCTAAAGATTGTCCTCTGGGAACTATGGTAACTTTAACAAGAGGAGCAGCATGTTCTAATAACCAACTTACAATGGCATGACCTGCTTCATGGTATGCAATAGTTTTCTTTTCCTCAGGAGTAATAATTTTATTTTTCTTTTCTAATCCACCTACAATTCGATCTACAGCATTTAAGAAATCTTCTTTTCCGACTGCTTTTTTATTTTTTCTTGCGGCAATCAAAGCAGCTTCATTACATACATTCGCAATGTCAGCTCCAGAAAAACCAGGAGTTTGTTTGGCAAGAAAATCAACATCTAAAGATTTTATAGCTTTAATAGGCTTTAAGTGTACTTTGAAGATTTCACGACGTTCATTTAAATCAGGAAGATCAACATATATTTGTCTGTCAAAACGTCCTGCTCTCATCAAA
The DNA here is from genome assembly GCA_913020075.1 of uncultured Flavobacteriaceae bacterium. Taxonomy (GTDB): domain Bacteria; phylum Bacteroidota; class Bacteroidia; order Flavobacteriales; family Flavobacteriaceae; genus MS024-2A. The sequence goes on along the minus strand of CAJWAE010000012.1, from coordinate 13,609 downwards.
GCTTTATCTAAAACATCAGCTCGGTTTGTAGCTGCAATTATGATAACATTAGTGTTTGTTCCAAACCCATCCATTTCTGTAAGCAGCTGATTTAAGGTATTTTCACGTTCATCGTTAGATCCTGTCATATTACTTTTACCACGAGCTCTTCCGATCGCATCTATTTCATCAATAAAAATGATAGAAGGTGATTTGTCTTTAGCTTGTTTAAACAAATCCCTAACTCGTGATGCACCAACTCCCACAAACATCTCTACAAAATCAGATCCAGACAGTGAGAAAAAAGGAACTTTTGCTTCACCAGCGACTGCCTTTGCGAGTAGTGTTTTACCTGTGCCAGGGGAACCAACTAATAGTGCGCCTTTAGGAATTTTTCCTCCTAAAACGGTATATTTTGTTGGGTTTTTTAAAAAATCTACAATTTCTTGAATTTCTTCTTTCGCACCTTCAAGACCGGCAACATCTTTAAATGTTACTTTAACATCTACATCTTTATCATATAATTTTGCTTTAGATTTTCCAATATTAAAAATTTGTCCACCTGCACCACCACCTGCACCACCTGACATTCTTCGCATTATAAAAATCCATACTCCAATAATGATTATAATTGGTAAAAATCCAATGAGGGCATCAACCCATCTATTCTCTATTGTAATAAATTCCAATCGGAAAGAAATGCCATTATTTCTTGCTTTTTCAAGTTTTTCTTCAAAAAGCTCTAAACTCCCAACTTCAAATTGATAATGTGGACCTTGTGTATTTTCCTGACCTAAAATATTTTTAGAGTTTACCCCTTCATGTTCACTCTTAGTAAGTGCATCAGGTGAAATCGAAACACGGACACTGCTTTGGTTTCGAATAACAGTTACTTCACTGACATCACCGGCATTCAAGTATTTTTCAAAGTTGGATATATTTGTTTTACTTATTGATTGCCAGGATTCACTCCCCCCGAAAAGACTCATTCCTAACAAAGCAAAAACGATTGCACCGTAAAGCCAGTAAATATTAAATTTAGGAGTGGTTGGTTTTTTATCTTCTTTCATATAATTTTAATAATTCGATGAAATAAGGGTGCTTTTAGCATCTCCCCATAACTCTTCGATATTGTAATATTCTCGTGTTTGATTTTGAAAAACATGCACCACAACGTCTACATAGTCAATCAAAACCCATTCGGCTAATTCCAAACCCTCGGTATGATATGGTTTTTCATGAAGTGTTTTACTTACATTTTTTTGAATAGAACTTACAATTGCAGAAACTTGTGTGTTAGAATTTCCGCTACAAATAACAAAATAGTCACAAGGAGTATTTTCTATTTCTGTTAAATCTAGCTTCTGTATTTTATCTCCTTTAACATTTTCGATTCCATTAATGATTTCTTTTAGAAGATTTTCTGCATCACTTTTTTTATTTACCATATAAGTTGTGCACTTTTATACAAATTTATTACTTTTTGAGTCTCTTACAACGTCTTCTATGACCTATTTTAAATTAATCAAAATTGATGCCATTTCCTCAACAAATGACTTTTTAAAAGAAAGTTATAATAATGGCAAGTGTAGTGATGGTGATTTGGTTCTGGCGAAGCATCAAACCTCAGGAAGAGGTCAGCGCGATAATATTTGGATTTCAAGCCCTGGAAATAGTCTTACCTTCAGTGTTTATAAGATTTTTGAACATTTGACTTCCGCAAATACTTTTTTTATCAGCGCTTCTGTTTCTGTTTGTTTGGTTCGTGCTCTTGAAGATATTGGGATACCAGATGTTTCAATAAAATGGCCTAACGACATTTTGTCAGCAAATAAAAAAATAGGTGGAATTTTAATAGAAAATTTTTTAAAAAAAAATAAGCTTAAAGCTTCTATCATTGGTATTGGATTGAATATTAATGAATTTTATAATGAAAATTTACCTTTTGCAGGTTCACTAGAAATGGTTTCAGGATTAAAAAGAGATCCCGAAGCAGTATTTAATATTTTAAAGCCTAAATTAGAGATTGCGCTATTTTCATTAAATCTGATTTCCAAAAATAAATCTATTAAGGAATATTCTCAATTATTATGGAGAAGAAACAAATTAAGTTCCTTTGAAACTAAAGATTTTAATTTCAAAGGAATTTTGAAAGATGTTACTGAATCAGGAAATTTAATTCTAGAGGATATAATGGGTGTTCGACTAGAGTTGGGTTCTCATGAAGTGAGAATGAAATACGAAACTAATGACTAGGAGACCACTCGATGGGATTTTTACGCCAAACCTGCAAATTTTCAGCTTGTTTTTTAGATATTTTCCCTTGATTTAATGCCACAGTCAATAAGTGTTGATAATCACAAAGTGTTTGTAATTTAATATCTGCATTTTTAAAAGCAACATTTGAAATTTCAAATCCGTAAGTGAATAATGCTTTCATACCTAAAACTCTTGCACCAGCCTCTTTAAGAGCTATAACAGCATTTAAACTACTTTTACCAAGAACAATTATATTTTCGACTAAGATCATTCATTACTCCTTTTATACGCTTGTTTTGAGGAGATTTTTCTTTAAAGTAACTGCCTAGGGGGCTCCATGCCATTGCTCCAACATTATTAATTTTCATATGATCTAATGTTCCGTCAAACATTGGTGATTCGTTCGTTAGTGAACATTCCAATTGATTCCAAGACAGGGGAACCTCTTGTTGAAACAAACTCATTTGAGAAGCTGTAAAATTTGATACTCCTAGATCTTTTATCTTACCCTCGACTTGAAGCTCTTGAACCACTTTTAATATAGTTTCTGACTCCATTAGAGGGCTTGGTCTATGAAGAAGCAGTACATCTATGTAATCAGTCTGCAATTTTTTCAATGAATTTTCAACACTCATCCTTAAATGCTTGGCAGAATAATCATAATGCTTTACGTTTAACGGACGTTGGTCACAGGGAAATTGAATTCCACACTTTGAAATAAAATAAACAGATTCACGACTTACAGAGCTAATTTTAAAGCCAGATCCAAAATCAGCTTCGGTTGTATATCCTCCGTAAATATCTGCATGATCAAAGGTGTTTATTCCTAAATAGACAGTCTGTTCAATCAGAGATTGGATTTCATAAGGTGTATATTTTTTTCCCCACTGACCCCAAGTCATGGTTCCTGAAATTATTCTTGAAAAAGATTTCATCTAAATAAAATAAGTTATTTTCACTTTTAAAATTAGGAACAATTTTGTTACACTAAATTTTCTAAAAAAACAATTTTTAACCAATTGTTAACAATGAATGGAAAATAAATTCTTCAAATTTGCAATCCAAAAAAGTTTAAAAAATGTTAGTTAAGAACAGTACAAATGAAGTTGTAGATATCAAATCTATAAATGAAAAAATTGAGAAAGAAAGTGCTTTTGTGAACCTCCTTACAATGGAGATGAATAAAGTTATTGTTGGTCAAAAACATATGATTGATAGGTTATTAATTGGCTTATTAGGCAGGGGACACGTTCTTTTAGAGGGAGTTCCCGGACTTGCCAAGACATTAGCAATAAACACCTTGAGTCAGGCTGTTAAGGGTAGTTTTAGTAGAATTCAATTTACCCCCGATTTACTTCCTGCAGATGTAGTGGGAACTATGATTTACAATATTAAAGAAAATGATTTTTCAATAAAGAAAGGTCCAATTTTTGCTAATTTTGTTTTAGCAGATGAGATTAATAGAGCACCCGCTAAAGTTCAGTCAGCCCTATTAGAGGCCATGCAAGAAAAGCAAGTTACTATTGGTGATACTACCTTTAAACTACAAGCCCCTTTTTTAGTTATGGCAACCCAAAATCCAGTCGAACAAGAAGGAACTTACCCCTTGCCTGAGGCACAAGTAGATCGATTTATGTTAAAAACAGTAATTGATTACCCTAAAATGGATGAGGAGCAATTAATAGTTCGTAATAATCTTAATAGTAATCAGCCCAAGATACAACCAGTGGTTACAACCAAACAGATTTTATCCGCTCAAGAAACTGTAAAAGAGGTCTACATGGATGAGAAAATTGAAAAGTATATTTTAAATTTAATTTTCGCAACGCGTTATCCCGAAAATTATAATTTAGAATCCATTAAACCTTTAATTAGCTTTGGTGCTTCTCCTCGTGGGAGTATCAATTTGGCTACTGCTGCAAAATGCCATGCTTTTTTAAAGCAAAGGGGTTACGTGATACCAGAAGATGTACGAGCTGTAATATTTGATGTTCTTCGACACCGTATTGGATTGACTTATGAGGCAGAAGCAGAGAATATCACCTCTGAAGATTTAATTACACAGATCATCAACGAAGTAGAGGTCCCTTAGGGTCATAATCTATAAAAAACTAAGAGAACAGGACGCAATGGACACAAAAGCGCTACTGAAAAAAGTTCGTAAAATTGAAATTAAGACTCGTCGTTTAAGCGATAATGTCTTTGGAGGAGAATATCATTCTACTTTCAAAGGACGAGGTATGACCTTCAGCGAAGTTCGGCAATATCAATTTGGGGATGATGTCCGCTCTATAGATTGGAATGTTACAGCACGTTATAATGAGCCCTATGTTAAGGTTTTTGAGGAAGAGCGAGAATTGACCTTGATGCTTGTTGTAGATGTTAGTGGATCAGAAAATTTTGGAACACAAACTCAATTTAAAAGAGAAATACTTACTGAAATAGCTGCAACTTTAGCTTTTTCAGCTTTGCAGAATAATGATAAAGTAGGTTTGTTTTTATTTTCTGATCAAGTTGAGTTGTTTATTCCTCCCAAGAAAGGAAGATCACATGTCCTAAGAATAATCCGCGAACTATTAGAATTTAAGCCTCAGAGTTTAAAAACAGATATTTCTAATGCTTTAGAATTTCTTTTGGGTGTTTTAAAAAAGAAAGCAATAGTTTTTATTTTATCTGATTTTATGGATAAAGGATATGAAAAAACCTTGAGAATTGCCTCAAAAAAACACGATTTAACCGGGATTCGCGTTTATGATCAGGTTGAAAAAGAACTTCCAAATTTAGGAATTGTCCCAATAAAAGATGCCGAAACGGGATCTGTAAGATGGATAAATACACATTCAAAAAAAATCAGAAAAACATACAAATTAAATTATAATAAGCATGTTGCAATTTATGAAGAATTATTTCAAAAAAATGGAGCAGGAAATTTAAGCTGTTGCATAGAGGAAAGCTATGTTAAAAAGCTCTTGGGTTACTTTAAAGCAAGAATATAGATGAAACAGTTTTATAACTTTTACTTTTCTTTTCTTTTCACAACCTTTCTATGGTCTCAGAATCAGGGAACCTTATCCTTTGCAATTGATTCTACAGTTGTTAAAATAGGTCAGCAATTAAATTATACTCTTCAAGTCAAAGCAGACAGTACTGCAAGAATTTTTTTTCCAGAAGAGCCTGTATTTTTTCCTTTTGAACTCTTAGAAGAAAGTCCAATAGATACCATTCGTTTAAAAACCCACTATTTATATACTAAAAGATTTGCATTGATTCAATTTGATTCAGGAGATTATTTTATTCCGCAACAACAAGTAAAGATTAACGGTTTTTCTAAAATTTCAGATCTCATTCCAGTTCGTGTTGAGGCTATAGAAGTGGACACACTTAAGCAAAAATTATATGACATTAAATCTATAGTTGATGTAGAAAAAAATTATGATGTTTTAATTGGCCGAGTCCTATGGGGAGGATTAATTTTATTGTTCTTAGCAGGAATCACAATGACATATTTTTTTCAAAAGCGAAAAAAAGAATTGATGGAGCTTGAGCTTCTTCCTTTTGATCGTGCTATAGAAGAGTTAAAAGCTTTGGAGTCCGAGAAACCTTTGAAGCAAGATGAATTTAAAAAGTATTATTCCCGCCTTACAGATGTTGTTAGAAGATATTTAGAGGAAGAAGCTAAAATTGATGCTTTAGAAAGTACCTCTGAGGAATTATTAACAAAACTTCAGATGCGAAAGGATTCAGGAACTCTAGATTTAGATAAAGCCACATTGAAAAGTTTGAGTGAAGTACTTCAAAATGCGGATTTAGTCAAGTTTGCAAAATCAATACCTGAATATGGGATTGCAAATCAAGATCGTAAAGTTGTTCAACATGTAGTTATTGAGACTAAAGAGGCACTTCCTGAGCCTACAGAAGAAGAATTAAAGGAAAAAGCAGCTTACCAAGAATTCTTAAAAAAGAAAAGACAAAAAGAGCAATGGATATGGGGACTTACAGGAGTTGGAGTTTTAATTGTTTTAAGTTTAGTTGTGTCGATGATTATTTACGGATTTTATCCAGTGCGAGACACCCTTCTTGGTTATCCAACTAAAGCCTTATATAGTGGTAAATGGGTAAAAAGTCAATACGGAATACCCCCACTACTTGTTGAAACACCAGAAGTGTTAGAAAGAATCCCAAGTGATCAAAAGATTATTCAAGAGTTTAGATTGGGCAATTATGATAGTCCTTTTTATATTAACATCTTATTTGATTTTCCTAAATCCAATCTAAAAAAAGAAGAATCCCCGTCTACTAATTCTAAAAAAACAGATTTTGAAAAAGGACAAGATTTAGTTGCAAAAATTATCTCTAATTTTGAATCAAAAGGAGCCGTAAATATTTTAATGAAAAATGATGAATTTAAGCTTCCTTCTGGCACACCTGTTTTTAAAGTATACGGAACGTTAGATTACCCTAAAAAAGGAAATGAGGAAAGGGTTAGGTGTTCTTTTAATACTTTACTTTTTACCTTTGAAGAGGGAACAATTATTTTTACAATGATGTTTGAAAAAGATGATCGATATGCTCCAGAAATAGAAAAAAGAATCATTAATAGTTTGGAATTAATCAAAGAACTCTAGGAAATGTTTGAAGGAATTTATTTTGCTAATCCAAATTATATTTGGTTGCTTTTGTCACTTCCTTTGGCAATTATGTGGCATATTTTCACCTGGAAAAAAACACAACCAAAGTTAAAAATGCCAAGCTTCTCTAGTTTTAAAGGGCAATCTTCTTTTTGGACTAAATTACGGCCTTTGCTTTTTTTCTTTCGCTTATTAGCAATGGGTTTGATTGTTTTTGCGATTGCTCGTCCACAAACTTTAGATGTTTCTACCAGAACTAAAACCAATAAAGGAATTGATATCGTTATGGCAATTGATGTATCCTCCAGTATGCTGGCTCAGGATTTAAAACCTGATCGATTGAGTGCTTTAAAGCGAGTAGCTTCTGCCTTTGTAGATGATCGAATATCTGACAGAATTGGATTGGTAGTTTATGCTGGGGAAAGCTATACTAAAACCCCCATTACTAGCGATAAAGGAATTGTTAAGAGTGGACTACGCGAAATATCTTATCAGGGTTTGATAGAAGATGGAACTGCAATTGGAATGGGATTAGCTACATCTGTGAATAGATTAAAAGACAGCAGGGCGAAAAGTAAAGTGATTATTTTATTAACAGATGGAGTAAATAATTCCGGTTTTATTGATCCTAAAATTGCAACAGAACTTGCTGTAGAATTTGACATTAAAACGTATACTATTGGATTAGGAAGCAATGGAAGAGCACTTGCACCAGTTGCTGTTTTGCCTAATGGTGAATTTCAATATGGAATGACTAAAGTTGAAATAGACGAAACGTTACTTCAAGAAATAGCAGCCTCAACTGGAGGGGTCTATTTTCGTGCAACTGATAATAAAAAACTAGAAGAAATTTACGCAGAGATTAATAAACTTGAGAAAACAGAGATAGAGGAATTTAAATATTATAATTACGAAGAAAAATATCGCTTTCTTGTTTTGTTTTCTATTGTTATACTTGTTATTGAGTTAATTGCTCGCAATACGATATTTAAAAGCTTTATTTAATAATGTATCAAATAGACGCATTCCAATATATATATTATTTAGCCCTGCTTCCTTTGCTTTGGCTTTTTTATGGTCTATCTCAAAGATGGAAACGTAAAACACAAGCAAAATTTGCTCATCCAGAATTATTAGAAATCCTGAGTCCAAACCGATCCCGGTTTAAGACAACATTAAAAATAACACTTTTAAGTTTTTCATTTTTGTTTTTAATTTTAGGCTTAATGAATCCCAAAATAGGAACACAACTTGAAACTGTTAAACGAGAAGGTGTAGATATTGTTTTTGCAATTGATGTTTCCAAAAGCATGCTAGCTGAGGATATTGCTCCAAACCGTATTGAAAAGTCTAAAAGATTGGTCTCTGCAATACTTAATCAGTTGGCAAGTGATCGTATAGGTATTATTGCATATGCTGCTCAAGCAATTCCTCAACTTCCAATTACTACAGATTATGGAGCAGCAAAAATGTTTTTACAGGCCCTAAACACTGATATGCTTTCTTCTCAAGGAACTGCTCTAGATAGTGCTATTGATCTTTCCGCAACATTTTTTGATGATGAGGATCAAACCAATCGCGTTATTTTTTTAATTTCTGATGGTGAGGATCATTCTGAAGACGCTTCTAATGCAGCATCAAGAGCTGCAGATTTAGGAATTAAAATTTTTACTTTTGGAATTGGAACAGAAGCAGGAGCACCCATTCCACTTAGACAAAATGGAGTAGTAGAGTCATATAAAAAAGATTTTGAAGGTGAGGTTGTTATCACAAAGCGTAATTCAGAAATTTTAAAAGCTATCGCTGAAGCAACTAATGGGTCTTATCAAGACGGAAATGAAACTCAAGCTGTTTTAGATTTTGTGTCACAAAAACTGAAAGCTATGGATAAAAAAGAGTTTGAAGCAAAGAAATTCGTGAGCTATAAAGATCGTTTTCAACCTTTTCTGATAGTTGCTTTATTTTTTCTATTAATCGACTTATTTTTGTTTGAAACTAAAACAAAGTGGGTCCAAAAATTAAACTTATTTAATGAAAACGACAATTAAGGTTTTTATTTTTTTAGTGATTGGTTTTTTTTCCTTTGGATTTAGTCAAAAAGGAGAGGTCAATAATCTTATTTTTGAAGGGAATGAACAATTCCAAAAAGAAGCATATGTGAAAGCTGAAAAAGCATTCAGAAAAGCACTTTCGTTATCTCCTAAAAAATCAGATGCATTATACAATCTTGGAAACACTCATTTTTTAGACAAACAATTTAATGAAGCCTCTCAGCGTTTTTTTCAGACTCAAAAGTTTGCAGCTAATAAGGATGGTAAGCATAAAGCCTTTCATAATATGGGAAATGTCTTTATGCAACAAAAAGAATATCAAAAAGCAGTTGAATCCTATAAAAATGCTCTAAGAAATAATCCCTCAGACGAAGAGACACGTTATAATTTTGCTTTAGCTAAAGAGCTCTTGGAAAAAGAAAAACCACCAGAGGAGCAGGAGCAAGAGGATAATAAAAATAAAGAAGAAAAGGATCAGGACAAAGAACAAGATAAAGATCAGAAGGGTGACCAAGAAGACAAAGAAAAACAAGATCCCAAAAAAGAAGGCGAGGAAGAAGACGAAACAAAAGATAAAGGAGAACCAAAAAATGAAGGAGATCAGAAGAAAGATGAAAAACCTAATGAAAGTGAAAATAAACCTGAAAACGAAAAACAGTCTCCAAAAAAAGGACAACTATCTCCTCAACAAGTAAAAAGCCTGCTAGAAGCTATGAATAATCAAGAAAAAAAAGTACAAGAGAAAATAAATGCTAAAAAAACTAAAGGTATTCCCGTAAGAGGTAAGAAAGACTGGTAATTATGATAAAAATCTTAGTATTTCGAACATTATTTTTTATAATTATATTTGGATCATTAACACTTAATGCTCAAATTAGTTTTGACGCAAAAGTAAGTAAAAAGCGATTAGGTCTAAATGAACGCTTGCGTGTAGATTTTAAAATGAATGAAAATGGTGATGATTTCATTCCCCCTCCTTTTACTGGGTTTCAAGTTGTGAGTGGTCCACAACAATCCGTAAGCCGTTCATGGATAAATGGAGTTCAAAATTTCTCAAAAACCTATACTTATTTCTTGACACCAAAACTTAAAGGCAAATTCACTTTAGGGCAAGCGGCTATTACAATTGGTGATGAAGTTTATAAAACCTCTCCCATTGGCATAAAAGTAACAGAGGCTGTTGAAAAACCAAATGATCCAAATAATATTGATTATATAACAGACGAAAACATTAAGTTGGTAGCTGAAATCACAAATGCCAGTCCCTATTTAAATGAAGGGTTTACAGTGGTTTATAAATTATATTTTAGAAATCCTATTTCAATTTCAGATGTTCAAGAATTAGAGTCTCCCAGCTATGGTGATTTTTGGAGTCATATGATTAAAATAGGACAAGTACGTGTCAATACAAGAGGAGAGTATAAAGGAGAGTCATATAATGAAGTGGTTTGGCGTAAGGTAGTTCTTTACCCTCAAAAAATAGGAAAGTTAATTTTAGAGCCACTAACTCTTAATTTGAGTTTGAGTGTTCCTAACAACCGTAGAGATTTATTTGGAAGAAGAATGCTAACACAAGGACAAAAAACGATTTCCGTGGGGCGTAAAACAATTAATGTAAAAAGTCTTCCAGAGGCAAATAAGCCTATTGATTTTTCAGGAGCAGTAGGTCAGTTTGATTTTGACGTTATTTTAGATAAAGATGCTCTAAAAGCATCGGAATCCTTTCAAGCTAAAATAAAAGTTAATGGAAAAGGAAATTTAAAACTTTTCAATCTTCCTAAAATTAATGTTCCCAACACTCTTGAAGTATATGACCCCGAACATTCAGAAAATGTAAAAATATCTCTTTCTGGAATGCAAGGATCTGTAGAAGATGTATATACTATTGTTCCACAATATCAAGGGAAATACCCTATCCAATCAATTGAATTCTCTTTTTTTGACCCTAAAACCTCAAATTATAAAACGTTAAGCTCCCAGGACTTATTGATAGACGTTTACGAAGGACCTACAGCCGGTAGTTTAACTAAAAATGATAGAACTCCAAAAAGACTAGCTCGACCTCAAAATGATACCTTTCGGTTTATTCAATTAGACACAAAATTAGAGTCTATCCAATCACTATCTCTTTGGAAGACTACAAGTTTTTGGATCTTGTTATTTATTCCTTCAATCATTTTATTATCAGGATATACAATAAAACGGTATGTTTCAGAAAAATCACAAGACAGCTCAAATGCTAAGCAAAGACTTGCAGAAAAATTGGCAAAGAAGTATTTGAGTTCAGCCAAAAAAGCCTTTAACAATCAAGTAGTTTTTTACGAAGCATTAGAGCGGGCATTACATAATTATTTAAAAGCAAAACTAAAAATTGAAACCACAGAATTGAGTAAGTACAAAATCGAAAGCTTGTTAAATGAAAAGAATGTTGATCAGCAAGTTGCCATGGATTTTGTTTCAGTTGTTGAAAACTGTGAGCTTGCGCGATATGCACCTGGATCATCGGTTAGTATTCAAAAAGATTACGAAAAGGCAAGTAGTGTTATTGCTGCCATAGATAGACAGTTATAAAAGGAATGATAAAAAGAAAATACTTAACGATTTTAAAAGAAAAATGGATTTTACCGCTCTTGATGTTTAATGCTTTTATTATTTATGGACAGGCTTCTGTGGAACCTCTTTTTGAAAATGGAAACGCTGCATACAACGATGGAGATTATAAAAAAGCAGTTTCACTATATCAACAAACCCTCAACACAGGAAATCATAGTGCAGCACTTTATTTTAATTTAGGAAATTCATATTACCGATTAAACAATGTTGCGGAAAGTATTTATTCTTACGAAAAAGCAAAACAATTAGCGCCTGATGATGATGATATACAAATAAATAGTGCTTTTGCGCAAAACATGACCATTGATTCAATTGAGCCTTTGCCTAAATCTCAGCTAGCAGTAATTCAAAATAAGTTATTTTCTTTTTGGAGTCTTAAAGCTTGGTCTAAAGTTACATTAGTTTTGATATGGATATTTACATTTTTATTTTTAGGCTATTTATTTTTAAGTGATCCTAGGTTAAAGCGTTCTTTTTTCTTTTCATCTCTACTTTGTTTGGTGTTTTTTCTAGGAAGTATTGGCATCACTTTCTCTATAGATCAACAAGATAAAAACACAGAATATGCTATTTTATTTTCTAAGCAAATAGATATATGGTCTGAACCTAATCAAAGAGGTGAAATCCAATTTAACCTTCATGAAGGAACCAAAGTTCAATTATTAGACGTTCTTGACGAATGGCAGAAAATTAGAATTGTTAACGGTTCAGAGGGATGGATTCAAAATGCAGATTTAAGAAGTTTAAATAATTGACTGATTTTTAATTGTTTCGTTGTTTAAAACCCAATCAAATAAAATTGAACTAAGATTTGAAAGAAACGGATAGGAAATAGATTCTTCTAAAACTGTTTTGGGCATAAGGGTGACAATAGTGTTTATTTCTTGATATATTAGAGTAAAGGCAGATAGAATAGTTATCCATTTCAAGACACCAAAAAGTCCTCCTGCTAAGCGATTTAAAAGCCCAAGCGCAATAATTTTTAATGCTTTGGTGAGCATTTTAGCCAATAAAGAAATACAATAAATAATACCTATAAATAGTAAAATAAAACTTATAATTTGGATGATTTTAGGTTCCCAATTAACATAATCAATCAAGAAGTTCCCCAAAACAGATGAAAACTTAAAAGCACCAAAAATACCAAAAACAAGTGCAATCATTCCGGAGACCTCAACTACAAAGCCTTTAATTAGTCCACGAATTACACCATAAGTTAGAGCAACAAAAAAAATTACATCAAATGAATTCATAGTACCAAAATACTATTTTTTCAAAAATTAATGACTTTTAGATTTATAATTAAAAGCTGTATTTTCTGTTTCGACAACTAATATTTTTAAATATGTTAAAAAACGAATCAGATACTTAATTAAAAGGACACAGGAAAAAATACACTTGAGTACTAACTGAAAAGTTTTCACAGTTTAATTATTTTAATGATTCGGGATGGCTATATTTTGATGTTTTACATTCACTATCTTTTTTAAACACCCTCAGCATTTTTTTTAATTAATAGATTACTTTGTTTAGCGAGGTGTATTTTCATAAAACTATTTTATTTTTGTATTATGATAGATAGAGTAAAAAAACATTTAAAGCAAGTGAAAGATTTTTCAAGTACTGAAGCACAAGCTATTGAAGAGTTTCGTTTAAGTTATTCTGGTAAAAAAGGAATACTGAATGGTTTATTTGCTGCTTTTAGAGAAGTTCCTGCTGACGAAAAGAAGACTTTTGGTCAAGAACTCAATATTCTGAAAAACGCTGTTAGTGAAAAAATAAAAGTACTCCAGACTCAACAGAAACTTAAAGGTGAGGTAAAATCTACAAATGACCTCAGTAGAACACATTTTCCAATCCACTCAGGAAATCGTCATCCAATTTCAATTGTAAAAAATCGAATTATTGATATTTTCACTCAAATCGGTTTCTCTATTTCTGAGGGTCCAGAAATAGAAGATGATTGGCATAATTTTACAGCATTAAACCTTCCCGAATACCATCCTGCAAGAGATATGCAGGATACTTTTTTTATTCAAACTGATCCAGATATTTTGTTAAGAACTCATACTTCTTCTG
>CAJWAE010000011.1 GCA_913020075.1 uncultured Flavobacteriaceae bacterium | reverse complement strand
TTCCAGGAAATTATATAGTTGGTTTAGATAAAAACGGATCAGTTAAAGAGCAAATGTTCTCCATTCTACCTGATCCCCGTGCTGAAGCAAAAGTTGCAGATATGAGAAAACAATTTGATTTTGTTAATACTGTAAATGCAACAGTTGATGAAGCGCATCAAGTAATTAAAAAGATTAGAAGTATTAACAAAAAACTGATTGAATTTCAAAAAAATTATGGGGAGTTAGAAAAAACTAAAGTAATCATTGAACAAGTAAAAATGATTAAAAATAAATTATCAGAAATCGAAAAAAGCCTTTATCAAACGCAAAACAGGAGTAACCAGGACCCATTAAATTTTCCAATTCGTTTAACTAATAAATTGGGGCATTTAAATCGTCTTGTAACTATTAACGATTTTTCTCCTACGGATCAAGATGAAAAAGTACGTCTTTATTTAACAAAAGATGTAGAGGCTCAAATAAGTGAATATAAGAAATTGATAGATGGAGATTTAGAGGATTTTAATGTTGCATTTGCTAAATTGAACCTAGATTATTTAATTATAAAATAAATATTATTGTATTATAATTATATTAAAGCACTACATCTCATATTTGTAATTACTTGGTTTGCAGGTTTGTTTTATATCCCTAGACTATTCATCTATCATATAGAGGCTACAAAAAAGCCTAAAAATGAAGGGGATGTATTGATTCCCCAATTTAAATTAATGGCAAAACGTTTGTGGTATATTATAACTTGGCCATCTGCGATACTAGCAACTCTTTTTGCAATATGGCTTTTATTTTTAATGCCCTCTTGGCTTGCGCAATCCTGGATGCATATTAAACTTACTTTTGTGCTATTACTTTTTTTATACCATATCCGTACACACCAAATGTTTATTAAATTTCAAAAAGATGAGGCAAACTATTCTAGTTTATTTATGCGAATATGGAATGAGGGTGCAACGATTTTGCTTTTTGCTATTATATTTTTGATCATTTTAAAAGATAGCTTTCATTGGATATTTGGTTTGACAGGTCTCATTGGGTTAGCTATAGTTTTATTATTAGGAATACGCCTTTATAAAAAAATCAAAAAAAAGGAATGAACTTTCCAATAAAAATTCCGAAGAAATTTTCATTTAGGACAAGATTATTCATGGTAATGATTTCTATGTTAATGATTTCTGGATTACTAATATTAGGTTCAACATCTATTCAGTATGAATCCCAAAAAGAAAGTTATCATACGGGAAGGTTATTTCGAAAAGAAGCTCAAATTCAAAGGCATATTGATCACCTAGTAAGTAAAAATAGTTTATTTAATCAGCCTAATAGTGTTTGGAAAAAATTCGAATTAGATTTTGAAAAAATCAATAAGATTCACAATATTGAATATTCTCTATTTAACATTGATGGATCACCATTGTTTATATATCATTCTCCACTTAAAGTTATAGCTAATGAATATTCAATAGATTCAGATATTCTAAATAAAATCCAAAATAGTGATGATGGTAAATATCTAGAAGAATACAATTCTGATATAGATAAGTTTCAAGCATCATATCATATTTTAAAAGATGAATTCGATCGACAATATGCGATTCTATTTTTCCCTTATTTTGAAGACATTTCTTTTTCAGAAAACGAACTAAATACTTTTTTAGAAAATCTCTATCAAATCTATATTTTGCTTTTAATAGGAGTCATGTTCATCGCTTATTTTTTGTCTAAATATGTGACACGATCCCTCGAGGAAATTAGAATGAGAATGGGACAAACTGGCCTTCAGAAAAAGAATAAAAAGATATATTTAAAAAATGCAACTCGAGAGATTGACAGTTTAGTGAATTCTTACAATAAAATGATTGATGATTTAGCTGAAAGTGCAGAAAAGTTAGCTAAAACTGAAAGAGAACAAGCTTGGCAAGAAATGGCAAGACAGGTAGCTCATGAAATAAAAAACCCATTGACACCGATGCGTCTTACTATTCAAAGTTTTCATCGTAAATATGATGATAATGACCCTGATAATAAGAAAAAATTAAATTCATTTTCAAAGCTTTTAATTCAGCAGATTGATACTATGAGTGAAGTTGCGGAGGCCTTTTCTGATTTTGCTACACTACCTAAAACAAATAAGAAAGAATATGATTTAGTTGAAGTTACAGAAATGGCTCTAAATATATTTGAACGAGGGAATATTATTTTTTCATCAAATAAGGCACATATTTTTCATCAATTAGACAAAACACAGTGGACTAGGGTTATTACCAATTTGATTCAAAATGCTTTACAGTCTGTATCTAAAAATAAAATTCCTCAAATTGGTGTTCAATTATCTTCTGAAGTAAACGAAACTATTATAACGATTGTGGATAATGGGAATGGTATTTCTCTTGAACTAAGAGATAAAATTTTTGAACCTAAGTTTACAACAAAAACATCAGGAATGGGATTAGGTCTTGGAATTGTTAAAAATATAATTGATTACCACAATGGGGAGATTTCTTATATCTCAACCCCCAAAAAAGGAACAACTTTCACTATTATTTTGCCTAAATAGAGTTATTTTCCGAGGATTTCTTTTTTGATTATAGCCTCTACTCTGTCCAATAATAAGTCATGATTATCAGATTTTATTTCCATTGATTTATGAACTTTAAAATTTAGTTTCACCCCTATAGGAATTGGAAAATATTTATATTTTGCCATTTCCCATGAGTTTTCAATACTAACTGGAACGATAAGAGCATTTGGCATACATTCTAAGAGATTTAATAAACCTGTTTTTTGAAATTTCTTTGGTACGCCATCTTTACTTCTCGTGCCTTCTGGAAAAATCATAGCAGAATGATTTTTTTCAGAGAGTTTTTTACCGAAATCACGAACAAGTTCAATGGCTTGTTTGGGTTTATTTCTATCAATTAAAACTGACCCTCCGTGACGAAGATTAAAAGAAACACTAGGAATCCCTTTTCCAAGCTCTTTTTTACTAACAAATTTAATATGATGTTTTCTTAAATGCCATATTATAGGAGGAACATCATAAGTGCTCTGATGATTAGCTACAAAAATTAAAGGCCGGTTCAGAGGTAATATGTGGGGATGGTTAAATTCTATTTTAGTCCCTAATAAATTAAGACATTTTAAAATCATAAGATTCAGAATGTCTACAAAAAATTTTTGTGGTCGGTATCCGATAGTGAAGAATGAAATGGATTGTAGGACATGAAAAAAAACCAAGCAACTTCCAAAGGAAATATAATACAATATTGAGAAAAGATAGCTCAATGTTTTTGGCATACTCAGTTTTCTTCGATTCTTCTTATCTTTTTAACAATGATCGTTATAAGCCGCTTTTAAGTTTTCTGAAATAAGTTCTGCTGGTCGTCCTTCAATGTGATGACGCTCAACCATATGAACTAATTCACCATCTTTAAATAGAGCAATGCTTGGTGAAGAAGGTGGGAAAGGGACCATCATATCACGAGCACTGTTGGTTGCATCAGAATCAACTCCCGCAAAAACAGTTACAAGATTGTTTGGTGTTTTATCATTTTGCAATGAATGATGAACACCGGGACGAGCATTAGCTGCTGCACATCCACAAACAGAATTGACTACCACTAAAGTAGTACCTGGTTTTGATAACGCTTTCGAAACGGCTTCTGATGTGAGAAGCTCATCAAAACCAATATTAGTTAGCTCTTCGCGCATCGGCTTTACTAGTTCAGCTGGATACATAGTTATTTTTTCTCAAAGATATAAAAGTAAAGCCATCTCTAAACATTTTGTAGCATCGATTTTATTTGTCAAATTTGCATTCAAATAATGAATTTAAAATAATGTTAAAATGGGTGTTTGCTTTTATAGGATATTTTACCTTCAGATTCCCTGGAGGAGCTATTTTAGGATATTTTATTGGAAGTATTATACAACAGTTTTTTGGTCGTGGATCAAAAAGTTATTTTCAAACACAAGTTAAAACTTCTCAACCAGCTGATTTTCAGATAAACCTGTTGTCACTTGCGGCAACAGTTATAAAGGCTGATGGCTTAGTAAAATCGGAAGAACTGCAATTTGTACGTAATTTTTTTATCACAAATTATGGGGCTCAAAATGCTTCTTCAATTTTTGAAACCTTCAATGCTCAAATAAAAAAAGAAGCTCAAAATATTTTAAATTTATCTCAAGTATTTGTAAGTCAAACTCAATACGAAACAAGACTTCAGGTATTACATTTCTTATTTGGAGTTGCTAATGCTGATGGCTCTATTTCACAATTAGAATTAAACAAAATAGATCAAATAGCTGCAGCACTGCGGATTCGTTTTTCTGATTTTGAGAGTATTAAGGCTATGTTTGTTAAATCTTCAAACAATGCTTATAAAATTCTCGAGATTACAATTTCAGCAACTGATGCTGATGTAAAAAAGGCGTACCGATCTATGGCAAAAAAATACCATCCAGATAAGCTACAAACTAAAGATCCTGCAATGGTAAAAGGTGCTAAAGAAAAATTTCAGGAGGTTCAAAAAGCATATGAAATTATTCAAAAAGAAAGAGAGCATTGATGGATTTGATAAAGTTTTATATCGATTTAGGTTTTTGGCATGTTTTACACTTAGAAGGCTTGGATCATTTTTTCTTTATCGTAACATTGGTAATTCCTTTTGGATTAAAAGATTTCAAAAAATTAATAATCTGGACTACACTTTTCACCATTGGACACACACTATCTCTAGTAGGTAATTTTTATGCTAAAATATATTTTTCAAGTTATTGGATAGAAATATTAATTCCTGTGACTATTGCATTAAGTGCATTATCATTATTGTTTAAAAAGAAAAATTCACTTTCTTCAAATGATTTTTTCCCAGCCTTAATTACTTTTGTTTTTGGTGTAATTCATGGTCTTGGTTTTGGGCGTTACTTTAGTATGCTTGTTTCTGATGATGAAGTATCACTTTCATTGTTTTCTTTTGCTTTAGGTGTTGAATTTTCTCAAATAGTCATCGTATTTTTGACATTAGTTGTCACAGCATTAGTGACTTATTTATTTAAAAACTCTAGGAAAAATTGGGAGTTTTTAATTGGAGCAATGGTTTTATCTAAGTCTTTATCTATGATCTTTGAACGAATTTAATATCTTGGCATCAATGCTAGAAAAAAAACAAGAAAAGTACGATATAGCCTATCTAAAAATGGCTGAAACCTGGGGCAAACTTTCTTATTGCGATAGAAAAAAAGTAGGCGCTCTAATTGTGAAAGACCGAATGATAATTTCCGATGGATATAATGGAACTCCCTCTGGTTTTGAAAATGTTTGTGAAGATGATGAACATTTCACTAAATGGTATGTATTGCATGCAGAAGCAAATGCAATATTAAAAGTAGCCTCTTCAACTCAATCATGTAAAGAAGCAACTTTATACATAACACTCTCTCCCTGTAAAGAATGTAGTAAGTTGATTCACCAATCAGGAATTATTCGAGTTGTATATTCAAAGGCTTATAAAGATACAAGTGGATTAGAATTTTTAAAAAAAGCTGGAGTAGAATTAGTTCACGTTCCTTTTGAAAAGTAAAAAAAATGAAAAAAAACTCTTTATTTCTTATTTTGATTGTTTTGCTTTCAATAGCGATTGGATATCTTTTTGGTTCAAATGATTTAAGTAAAATAAAATATAATAAACCTAACTATTCTAGTGTTCAAAAATTAGACCGATTGATTGAATACCTTTCTAAAGATTACGTTGATAAAATTAATACGGACAGTTTGGTTAGTGTTCTTATAGCAGATATTGTTGATGAATTAGACCCCCATTCAGTGTATATTCCAGCTGCTCAAAAACAAGATCTTGCAGAAAGTATGAGAGGAAATTTTCATGGGATTGGGGTAAGTTTTTTTATGGTTAAAGATAGTGTTGCCGTAGTTCGGGTTCTCGAAGGTGGACCGAGTGAAAAGGCTGGTTTGAAATCTGGAGATAGGATTTTAATAGCAGATAAAGACACTCTCTTCCAAAAAAAACTTAGAAGTGAAGAAGTAGTTTCTAAGCTTAAAGGAAAATCTGATATTCCAGTTGAACTCAAGGTTTATCGAAAAAAAACAGATTCGATCTATGTATTTAATATTCTTCGAGGCCCTGTTCCTTTACCAAGTATTTCATCTTCTTATATGATCAACGATGCTTCAGGGTATATAAAAATAAATCGCTTTTCTCAAACAACATATGAAGAATTTAAAATTGCTTTAAAAGGATTAGTAAATCAAAATATACAACATTTAATTCTTGATTTAAGAGGAAACCCAGGAGGTTATCTTTTACCAGCAAAACAAATAGCAGATGATTTTTTATCTTCTGGTAAACCAATTGTGATTGTAGAAGGAAATAAAGGGATTAGAGAAAAAACAGTTGCATCCTCAGCTGGATTATTTGAAGAGGGAAGTTTATATGTTCTTGTAAATCAAGACTCAGCTTCCGCTAGTGAGGTAATTGCAGGTGCAATTCAAGATAATGACCGTGGATTGATTTTAGGCCTTAGGACTTTTGGAAAAGGCCTTGTGCAGCAACAGATGCCTCTTGGAGGTGGTGATCAAGTTCGTTTGACAACTGCACGTTATTATACACCTACAGGTAGATCTATTCAGCGACCATATGACTCAACTTCCAGAGAAGATTATTATGGAGAGGTGCAAAAAAGATTTGTAAGTGGTGAAATGAAAAATCAAGCCAAAATACCTTTAAACGATAGTTTGACTTTTACCACACCTCAAGGCAGAACAGTTTATGGTGGAGGTGGTATAATTCCTGATGTATATATATCAAATGATGATTCTCCCAAGGAAGCATGGGACAATTATTTTATACGCTCAAATTTTGTAAACAGATTTGTTTTTTCTGAACTTGATACTAATAATAAAGCATATTCTTTTAATAATGCTCCAAAATTCTACAATGAATCTTTGCCTTTCAAGAAAGAGTTTTTAAAATCTTTTGGGGAATTTTCAAAAGAAAATAACATACCCTTTAAAATTAGTAATGAAGAAAAAGTTTTGAATTCTATTAAGGCATATATAGCAATTCAGCTCTTTGGTGAAAACATGTTTAACCGAATCATCAATCAAAAAGACCCCTATATTCTAAAGGCTCTTGAAGAGATAGAATCTAATTAATTTTTTTAGCAATCCTTTTGGAAAGCATCAGGATAAGAAGAAGCAAAAAAGCACTGGCTGATGCCATTACTCCAATTACAGCCACACTACTTTTTCCAGCAAGAGGATTATTCCAGTCTATTTGAATTAAATTAAACAAGAACATTCCTAAGGATAGTATTATAAAAATCGGAAGAACTATTTTCATATCTTAAAATTATTTTTTATAAAAGTTGACCAATATTTGAAGTGAAAAGTTTTACCGCAATAGCCAATAAAACAACTCCAAAGACTTTTCTAATTATACTAATTCCTGACTTACCTAACAGGCGGCCAATTAATTTGGAAGACTTTAGGACGATGTAGACAAAGATGATATTAATCAATATTGCAATTATAATATTGACTACATGAAATTCAGCACGAAGTGAAAGTATCGAAGTCATTGTACCTGCTCCAGCAATCATAGGAAAAGCTAGAGGAACGATTGAAGCGGTTGCCGGAGCATCATCTCTGTAAAGAGTTACTCCTAAAATCATTTCTAAAGCTAAAAAAAGAATGACCAATGAACCTGCAACTGCAAAAGAATTAACATCAATCCCAATTAAATTTAAAATTTCTTCGCCTAAAAATAAAAAACTAATCATTATGATCGCTGCGATAATTGAAGCTTTTTCAGATTGAATATGGCCTACTTTTTCACGAAGTGATATAATGATAGGGACACTGCCAACAATGTCAATAACAGCAAAAAGGATAAGACTAGCGGTTAAGATTTCTTTACCGTTAAACATAGCTTAAAATTTTTCACAAATGTACTTTCAATCTTTGAATGAAACACTTTTAAATGATTAATTTTACATAAAAAGAGCATTCATGGTTTCTATAGATAACACACTTATTTCTGAGGATCTTATTTCAGAAGATTTTGTTTGTAATATTTCGAAATGTAAAGGAGAGTGTTGTGTTTCTGGTGAGGCGGGTGCACCTCTGGAAAAAGATGAGGTTACTTTTTTAGAACAAAATTACTCTAAGATAAAGCCGTTTCTAAATCCAAAAGGAATTTCTGCAATTGAGAGTCAGGGTGTCTTTGTCAAAGGCTTCGATGATGATTTTGAGACACCTTTGGTGAAAGGGGCAGAATGTGCCTACACCGTTTTTTCTAAAGAGGGTGTGGCTTCCTGTGGTATTGAGAAAGCACATAACAAAGGAGTAATTCATTTTCAAAAACCTATTTCCTGTCATTTATATCCAGTTAGGGTTCAGCAATATGATGAAATGACTGCGGTTAATTACCATAGTTGGTCTATTTGTTCTGATGCTTGTAGTTTTGGAAAATCATTAAAAACTCCTGTTTATAAATTTGTTAAAACGGCTTTAATTCGGAAATTTGGACAAGAGTGGTATGATGCTCTCGATCAACATGTAAAAAAGTCGCTTTAGGATATCTCAGTGTTTTTAGTACTTACAAGCGATCTTATAAAGCAACAGACTGTATTACAGGATAGTAGTTTTTCTTTTTTTAAGAGAAAAAATGCAAAAAAAAACCATTTTGTTAAAAACTAGGCCTCATTGTGGACAAGTTACTCTTTCAATTCTGCTCTCAATTTAGAATCTTTGTAAGACACAAATTAATTATTGTAACTAAACCCAAAAAAAACTTAAAAATGGCAGCACTAGAACCTATTCTCGAAGAAAATGAAAATCGTTTTGTAATATTCCCAATAAAGCATCACGATATATGGGAATGGTACAAGAAGATGGAAGCTAGTTTTTGGACCGCAGAGGAGATTGATTTGCATCAAGATTTAACTGATTGGAATACTAAGCTTACAGACGATGAGAAATATTTTATTAAACATATTCTTGCTTTTTTTGCTGCCTCTGATGGAATTGTTAATGAAAACCTTGCTGAGAATTTCGTGAATGAAGTTCAATATACAGAAGCAAAATTTTTCTATGGTTTTCAGATTATGATGGAAAACATTCATTCAGAAACTTACTCTTTATTGATTGATACTTATGTAAAGAATGATGAAGAAAAAGATAAACTTTTTAAAGCCATTGAAGTTTTTCCAGCGATTAAAAAGAAAGCAGATTGGGCCTTGAAATGGATTGATTCGGATTCCTTTGCAGAAAGACTTATCGCTTTTGCTGCAGTTGAAGGGATCTTCTTTTCAGGAGCATTCTGTTCAATTTATTGGTTGAAAAAAAGAGGATTAATGCCAGGATTAACTTTCTCAAATGAATTAATTTCAAGAGACGAAGGTGTGCATTGTGACTTCGCAGTGCATCTCCATAACCATCACATAGTAAACAAGGTCTCTAATGCTCGTATAAAAGAAATTTTATTGGATGCACTTAGAATTGAACGCGAATTCATCACAGAGTCTCTTCCGATAAGTTTAATTGGGATGAATGCAAAACTAATGACACAATATCTAGAGTTTGTAACAGATCGTTTATTGGTTGAATTTGGATTAGAAAAAGAGTTTAATGTTACTAACCCTTTTGATTTTATGGATATGATCTCTCTCCAAGGGAAAACAAATTTCTTTGAAAAGAGAGTTGGTGAATACCAAAAGGCTGGAGTTCTCAATGTCGAAGATAAGGAGACCAAAATCAGCTTTGATGCGGACTTTTAGTCTAAAGTTGGATAAAATTCATTTTTCCTTTCGTAAAAAAATAAGTTTAATTAGTTAAAGAGTATTATATGTTTGTAATGAAAAGAGATGGCCGTAAAGAGCTCATCATGTTTGATAAAATAACTGCCAGAATTCGTAAACTGAATTATGGTTTGAATCCACTTGTAGATTCAGTTCGAGTAGCGATGAGAGTTATTGAAGGACTATATGATGGTGTGACTACCTCTGAGTTAGATAATTTAGCTGCAGAAATTGCTGCTACCATGACCACAACTCATCCTGATTACGCAAAACTTGCAGCTCGTATCTCTGTTTCTAATTTACATAAGAATACTAAAAAATCATTTTCAGAAACGATGGAAGACCTCTATAAATATGTCAATCCTAGAACTAAAAAAAAAGCTCCTTTACTTTCAGATGAAGTTTATGAAATCATTAAGAAAAATTCGGAAAAACTTGACTCAAGCATTATATATAATCGTGATTTCGGTTATGATTTTTTTGGATTTAAAACTATAGAGCGTTCATACCTTTTAAAACTAAATGGTCAAATTGTTGAACGCCCACAACATATGTTGATGCGAGTTTCTATTGGAATTCATATGGAAGACATAGAATCAGCTTTAGAGACTTATGAACTAATGTCTAAGCGTTATTTTACACATGCAACTCCCACTCTATTTAATTCAGGAACACCAAAACCACAAATGTCTTCTTGTTTTTTGTTGACAATGAAAGACGATAGCATAGATGGAATTTATGACACATTAAAACAAACAGCTAAGATTTCACAATCAGCAGGGGGTATAGGTCTATCAATTCACAATGTACGTGCAACAGGATCTTATATTGCTGGGACAAATGGAACTTCAAACGGAATAGTTCCTATGCTAAGAGTATTTAACGATACTGCACGGTATGTAGATCAGGGTGGTGGAAAACGCAAAGGATCATTTGCAATCTATGTAGAGCCATGGCATGCAGATATTTTTGATTTCTTGGAACTTAAGAAGAATCATGGTAAAGAAGAAATGAGGGCTCGTGATTTGTTTTATGCAATGTGGACCCCCGATTTATTTATGAAACGAGTTGAACAGGATGTAGAATGGACACTAATGTGTCCTAACGAATGTCCTGATTTATTTAATGTACATGGAGAAGAATTTGAGGCTTTGTATTTGAAATATGAGTCGGAAGGCCGAGGACGTAAAACAATTAAAGCTCGTGAACTTTGGGAAAAAATATTAGAGTCTCAAATTGAAACTGGAACTCCTTATATGTTATATAAGGATGCTGCAAACCGTAAATCTAATCAAAAAAATCTAGGAACAATTCGTTCTTCAAATCTATGTACCGAAATCATGGAATACACTTCTCCAGATGAGGTAGCAGTTTGTAACTTGGCCTCTATTGCTTTGCCCATGTTCGTTAAAGACAAAGCTTTTGATCATCAAGCACTATTTGATGTTACTGTTCGGGTTACTAAGAATCTAAATCGTGTAATTGACAGGAACTATTATCCTGTAAAAGAAGCTGAAAACTCAAATCTTAGGCATCGTCCAATTGGATTAGGAGTTCAAGGTTTAGCAGATACCTTTATTATGCTTCGAATGCCTTTCACTTCTGATGAAGCAAAACAACTTAACCAAGATATTTTTGAAACTCTTTACTATGCAGCAGTAACTGCGTCTTCTGAAGAAGCAAAAAAAGACGGTCCATACAAAACTTACAAAGGCTCCCCTATATCAAAAGGTGAATTTCAACATAATCTATGGGGAGTGAATGACGAGGAATTGAGTGGTCGTTGGGACTGGGCCGCTTTACGTAAAACTATTAAGAAACAAGGTGTGCGTAATTCACTTTTAGTTGCACCTATGCCAACTGCAAGTACTTCTCAGATTTTAGGAAACAATGAGTGTTTTGAACCTTATACTTCAAACATTTATACCCGTCGTGTTCTTTCAGGAGAATTTATTGTAGTTAATAAACATCTGCTAGAAGACCTGGTAGAACGTGGCCTTTGGAATGAAGATGTAAAAGAAGAGTTAATGCGTAATAACGGTTCAGTACAAAATATTGAGGTTATACCAAAAGATTTAAAAGAATTGTATCTAACAGTATGGGAAATGAGCATGAAAGACATCATAGATATGTCTCGTCAGCGAGGCTATTTCATTGACCAATCTCAATCATTAAACCTCTTTATGGAAGGAGCTACGATGGCCAAGTTAACTTCTATGCATTTTTATGGCTGGAAATCAGGTTTAAAAACAGGAATGTATTATTTGAGAACTAAGTCTGCAGTTGATGCTATTAAGTTTACTTTGGACAATAAAAAAATCAATAAAAAAGTAAAATTAGTTGAGTCAGATTCTCCTATAAATTCTGTTGCATCAGCAATAGCTACTAAAAAAGCTAGTGTTCCCGTAGAACCATTGACTCCTCAAGAACTTAAACAAATGTTGTCTCAAGCTAAACAAAGTGAAGATGATGATTGTCTAATGTGTGGTTCTTGATTTTTTAAAATAATAATATTAAGTTATTCATTTAGTAACATTGTGTAGTTTGGATTGATTTAATTTTATTGAATGAAAAATTATGTATCAATTATTTTGCTTTTAGTTTTCCAAGGTGCTTTGTCTCAGGAAATTCGTGATGCCAAATTTGGAAAAGGGATGATTAATTATATAGCTAAAGACAGCTCTTTTAGTGTAAATTTTGCACCTAGAATACAGTCTAGATATGAAAGTAAATGGAGTTTTGATGGTAAAAATAACGAATCAGCATCGACCAATTTTTCAATTCGTCGTGCAAGATTAAAATTTAGTGGTTACGTTTATTCACCTAAACTCAAATATAAAATTGAGCTAGGTCTCTCCAACAGAGATATTTCAGGAGCAAATGTATTCAATAGAAATACTCCCAAACAAATATTAGATGCTGTTTTGATGTGGAATTTTTATAAAAAATTTGAACTATGGGCCGGCCAAACCAAGCTTCCTGGTAATATTGAAAGAGTTGTTTCATCTGGAAACCTTCAATTCATTGATCGTTCTCTATTAAATAGTAAATTCAATATTGATAGAGACATGGGTATTCAATTACGTAATAAGTCTAAAATTGGAAATCAGTTTATTATTAAGGAAAAATTTGCAATTTCACAGGGAGAAGGAAGAAACATTACAGAAGGAAATTTAGGCGGGTATCAATATACCTCCCGAATAGAATTTTTTCCTTTTGGTGAGTTTAAATCAAAAGGAAATTACATTCAGGGCGACTTAGTTAGAGAAAAATCATTAAAAACAATGATTGGCTTTACTTATGACATAAATAAAAATGCAGTAAAGAATAGAAGTAATATGGGCTCTTATCTTTTCCTCAATGATAAAAGCTTATTTGAAACTGATATTACTACGTATTTCCTTGATGGTGTTATGAAATATAATGGCTTTGCTTTTACAGGAGAATATGCTTTTAGAACTGCAGATAATATTGTTATTAAAGAATCAGATGACAAAATCATCAACTCTATAGCAGCTGGTTCTGCTATAAATTTTCATGGAAGTTATATTTTCAACAGCAATTTTGAACTAGCAATAAGATATACAGATTTAGATTTTATGACAATAACAGGATTAGCTGACCTTAAACAGTTTACAATAGGATTTTCTAAATATATTGTAGGGCATAAGCTAAAATTTCAATCAGACCTCAGTCTATCATCTAGAGACAACCAAAAAGACTATGTTCAATTTAGAACTGGTTTTGATCTACATTTTTAATGATTTAGTAACATTGCAAGTGGAATTAATACCCATATTTGTTCAAAGATTAATTATTATTTAAATGGAAAATATTTATTTGTTAATGCTTGTTTCACTCGCGGTTCTTGCAGTTGCAGATATCATTGTTGGTGTAAGTAATGACGCAATTAACTTTTTAAATTCTGCAATAGGATCAAAGGTTATCTCTTTTAGGACAATTTTAATAGTTGCTAGCATTGGTATTTTTATTGGAGCTGTATATTCAAGTGGTATGATGGAGGTTGCTAGAAAAGGAATATTTAATCCAGGGGCCTTTTATTTTGACGAAATAATGGTCATTTTTATGGCAGTCATAATTGCAGATATTCTTTTATTAGATACTTTTAATACTTTAGGACTACCAACCTCAACTACAGTTTCAATTGTATTTAATTTATTAGGTGCTTCTGTAGTAATGTCGTTGATTAAAATTGGAGCTTCAGATTCACAGACTTTTTCTGATTTAAATAATTACATTAATACAGATAAAGCGATTACTATTATTAGCGGTATTTTATTATCAGTAGTTATTGCTTTTACAGTGGGAGCGATAGTTCAATGGATATCTCGTGCAATATTTTCTTTTCAATTTGAAAAGAAAATTAAAAATTTTGGAGCTTTTTTTGGAGGAATTGCCCTTACTTCAATTCTCTATTTTATTTTCATAAAGGGACTGAAGGGAACTCCATATTATAAAGATTTATCTGGTATTCTAAAAACAAATGAATTTTTCATAATTATAGCGTCTTATTTTATTTTAACTGCATTCTCATACTTTTTTCAAAAAATAACAAAAAAGAGTATTCTTATTGTAGTTATTCTTGTAGGAACATTTGGATTGGCTTTAGCTTTTTCTGGAAATGATTTAGTTAACTTCATAGGAGTTCCAATGGCGGCTTATCACTCCTATGAGGCTTGGGTAGCGTCTGGAGTGGACCCTACTAAATTCTCCATGGAGGTTTTGGATAAAAAAGTACCTGCGGAACCTTTATTACTATTTATAGCTGGAGGGATAATGGTTCTTACGCTATGGTTTTCTAAAAAGGCACGAAATGTTGCTGAAACAGAAATCAGTCTTTCCCGGCAAATGGACACCCACGAAAAATTCAGTCCAAACAATTTATCAAGATTTTTAGTAAGTATTTCATTTGGCTTATCAAAAGTTTCCAAAAAGCTATTGCCTGATTTATTCTTGTCTAAAATTGAAAAAAACTTTGAAAAAAGAAAGGATGCAATTATTTTAACTAAAGATCAAAGTATTGATGCCCCCGCATTTGATATGATAAGAGCTTCAATAAATCTTATGGTTTCTGGAGTTTTAATTTCTATTGCAACCTCAATGAAACTTCCTCTTTCAACAACCTATGTTACTTTTATGGTTGCTATGGGTACTTCACTTGCAGATAGAGCATGGGGTAGAGAAAGTGCTGTTTATCGAGTTGCAGGTGTTTTAAATGTTATTGGAGGATGGTTCTTGACTGCTTTTGGCGCTTTTATAGCCGCAGGTGTTGTTGTCTTTTTGATTCAATGGAATAAAGAAGTGATGACTCCAATTCTATTATTAATAACTATTATTTTCGCAGGCAAAAATTTTCTAAAGTTTAAAAAGAAAGAAACTAATTTCATCAGTCCTTCTCAGCTAAAAAAGTCTGAAAGCAGCACTGTTCAAGGAATTATTTCAGAAAGTGCAGATAATATTGTTAATGTTATTTCAAGATCAAATGTGATTTATACCCGTTTTCTTCAAGGCCTCTCAGAGCAGGATTCTATTTTACTTAAAAAGAGTAAAAAAGGAGTAGTCAAGATGGATAAGGAAATTGAAGAATTAAGAGATAACATCTTTTTTTTAATTAAAAATTTAGATGAAACTAGCGTAAGGGGAAGTAGCTTTTATATTACGGTCTTATCCTACCTTACCGACATAGCTCAATCTTTAGAATTTATATCTAAGAAAAGCTATAAGCATGTTGTAAATCAACATAAAAAATTAAAGTTCAGCCAATTTAAAGATCTTCAAGAAATTAAGGATAGGCTGGAGATTTTAACAGGTGAGATAATTGAAGTATTTTCAACTAAAAAATTTGAAAGAATATCTTACATAATTTCACAAAAAGAAGAAATCTTAGGTTTTATATCTGAAAAAATTGAAACTCAAATTGATCGCACTAGGACTGAAGAATCGAGTCCAAAAAACACAACCTTATATTTTAATATTTTACTTGAGACGAAGGACTTAGTTAACAGTATGATGAAATTAATGGAAGAGTACCATGTAAGCTACAAGAGGTAGGTTTTTCTAAATAAAATTTAGTTAACGTAAATAATAAGAATATTAAATTTGTTTTATGAATTGGGAATCACTTTTATCACTAAAAAGGTTTGGAGACACCAATAAGCGCATCCGTTTAGAGCAAAATAACTTACGTTTAGGATTTGAAGTAGATTATGATCGTATTGTTTTTTCAAATGCGTTTAGAAGTTTACAGGATAAAACTCAAGTCATCCCTTTTTCTAAAACAGATTTTGTCCATACACGGCTAACTCATAGTCTTGAGGTTTCCGTTGTAGGAAGAAGCTTAGGGCGTATTGCTGGCCTAGCTATTTTAGAAAAGCACCCCTATCTTGAAGCCTCCTTAGGTTATAAAGCGAATGATTTTGGGGCAATAGTAGCAGCAGCAGCTTTAGCTCATGATATTGGAAATCCTCCATTTGGGCATAGTGGAGAGAAAGCTATTGGACATTTTTTTACTACTGGTAAAGGAAAAGCATTTCAATCTGAAATATCTCCAATAGAATTTCAAGATTTGTGTGATTTTGAAGGTAATGCAAATGGATTAAAAATCTTAACAGAATCGATAGATGGAACACCAGGAAGTTTACGCCTAAGTTACGGGACCTTAGGAGCTTTTGTTAAATATCCTAAAGGGAGTTTACCAATTAAACCTTCTTCACATGTGGCAGATAAAAAATATGGTTATTTTCAAAGTCAGAGTTCTTTCTTTAATGAACTTTCTGTAGAATTGGGACTAAAGAAAGAGGATCGGTTTATTCGTCATCCATTAGCTTATTTAGTTGAAGCAGCAGATGATATATGTTATACTATTATTGATTTTGAAGACGGAATTAACTTGGGTTGGATTTCAGAAGATTATGCATTAGAGTATCTTATTAACTTAGTTCGTGAACAGATTGATTCCAAGAAATACAGTCAACTTAAGCATAAACCGCAGAGAGTAAGTTACCTAAGGGCTCTAGCAATAAATAGTTTAATTCAAGACGCTGTTCGTGTTTTTATTGAAAACGAAGATTCCATTTTATATGGAAATTTTTCAGCCTCTCTTTTGGATAAAAGTAAGTATAAAGCTCAAATGGAAGATATTATTAAATTGAGTGTTAAAAACATTTATCAATCCAAAGAAGTTGTTCAGAAAGAAGTAGTGGGTCATCACGCAATATCTATTTTATTAGATCAATTAACCCATGCAGCAGTAAGGACATATAAAGAGGAACCAAACTCGCATGATAAATTAATTCTTTCTCTGGTTCCTGAGGGAACTCCAATGGCCGGGAAAAGTTTATATGAAACACTGCTTAATACGAGTTGTTTTGTAGCAAGTCTTTCAGATGGAAGGGCATTAAGAATGGCTCAAGATATTGGGGGATAAAATGAATTAGCTATTGATTGACTAACTTACTATCTTTGCTGAAAAATTTGCATATGAGGTGGGTCTTACCCATATTAATTTTCTCTGTTCTTCAATGGTATAGTTTTCAAAATGTTAAAACTTTAACGAATAATAGACTAATTTTCCTGCTATATGGTATTGCAGTTACTTTAATCTTAGTAAACTTAATATTTCATACCTTGGTCTTGGAGCGTAATTCAAGTATGGAACCTAGATTATTTTTTGCAATAGGTCTTTTTATCTCCCTTTTTACTTTTCAGATCGTCACTTTTATTGTTTTGGCAGTAGAAGACGTATTTAGGATACCTCAATCAATTTATGCCTACTTTTCCAAGCTGCCCGGGCAGACTGATTTTCACCCATCTCGAAGAAAGATTGTCTCTCAGATCGCACTAGGTTTAGCAACTATTCCTTTTGCATCTTTACTTTACGGAATGTATAAAGGAAAATATAATTACAAAGTACTTTCATACGAATTAGAGTATGATGATCTCCCCAGTGTGTTTGATGGCTTTAAGATTACTCAAATATCAGATATACATTGTGGAAGTTTTGATAATCCTGAAAAGGTAAAATATGGGATTAATTTAATTAATGAACAAAAATCTGATATAGTTTTATTTACTGGAGACCTAGTTAATAATAAGTCAGAAGAGGTGATTCCTTGGATTAAATTATTTAAACAAATCAAGGCTCCTCAAGGTGTTTTTTCAGTCTTAGGAAATCATGACTACGGAGATTATACTTCATGGGAAACTGAAGCAGCGAAGCTTAAAAACATGAAAGATTTTTATAAGGCAAATAAAGATTTAGGTTGGGATTTATTATTAAATGAATCTCGATTTATAGAAAAAGATGGAGAGCGAATAGCTATAGTAGGTGTTGAAAATTGGGGTAAAGGTGGATTTAAAAAGGCAGGAGATTTGAATAAAGCTCTTGAAAAGGTAAAATTGGAAGACTTTAAGATTTTAATGTCTCATGATCCTTCACATTGGGATGCTGAGATTTTACCCCATCCTCAAACGATTCATTTAACATTAAGCGGTCATACACATGGAATGCAATTTGGTATTGAAATACCTGGATGGTTTAAGTGGAGCCCAGTTCAATGGCGTTATAAGCAATGGGCAGGCATCTATGCTAATTCAAATCAACGAATTAACGTTAATCGAGGCTTTGGATATTTAGGTTATCCTGGGCGTGTTGGAATTTGGCCAGAGGTTACTGTGATTACTTTGAAAAAGCCAAAAAAAGAGGTTTAATCAATTTCTTTTACATTTGCTTTATAATTTAATTCAACTATGTCAAAATTCGGAGAATTATTAGATGAAGAAATACCTATTTTGTTGATCTTTTATAGGCAAGAGGATACAGAATCATCAATTATGCACCCCATCCTTAGGGATGTTGCAGCTGCTCTAGGAGATAAAGCTAAGGTTATCAAAATTGATTTTGATAAAAATTTCAAGCTTTCTGAGGCACTTCGTGTTAAGGTTTTACCAACACTTATGATTTATAAGTTTACCGAAATGGTTTGGCGTCAAAGTGGAGAACAAGATGCTAATACTTTGATTAGTTTATTGAAAGATCATATTGCATAGATTCTAGTTCTCGTTTTTTTCAATTTTATTTTTTACACTTAAAACAGACAAGAACAATTCTCTGCTTTTATTATATTTTTTTTCAATTTCACCTGAAAATGAGGAACTATCATTTCTTTTTATGATTTGGACTAGATAATTATAGTCTAAAAATTCATTTTTAATTCTACTAATTAAACTTAATTGATTCTCTTGAGAAAACTGGCTATATAATTCAATTCGCTTACTGAATTCTCCTGTAATATTTACTGCTAAAGCTTGTGCTTTTTCATTTTCCTCTTCCAAATAATATCCTTCCACAAAGTCTATTAGGCTAGTATAAAATTCATAATCTCCATAAAGGTACCTAAATGGTTTACTGACATCTAAGAATTTGTTTAAAGTATAATCTAAATCTGCTTTTTCGGCATGTTTTAGATCAGCCTCTACTAAAGTCCTGTAACGTTCAATTTCTGTTATAATTTCTTCGCCAAGACTATACTGTAAGTCAGCATTCAATGAATTAAAGTAAACTAGTCTATCAGCATATTTTTCGCCGATTTGTTTTGAAAGATTTCTTGCTTTTTCATTTTCATTTATTCTATAATATCCATCAACAAAAGGAACAATCAAACTATAAAACCCAAAATAGTCAATTGGCATTTTTTCTATGGCGAGGTCGATTATGACTTTCGCTTTATTTTTTTTGCCTTCATTTATTAGTTTTTCTGAAAGACGTGCTAAATTCCCTCTATATGAGATACTGTTTTTACGCGTTTCGGGGTCATGATAAATATCGGTTAATTCTGAATTCCCCCAATCCCACTCCATTACAATGTCATACATCAAATTTGAATCAATACGACCCATTAAATATGGATTATTTTTACCTAAATCTGTTTTAATTGGAACTAATTTATAAACTAAGCCTTCAAGTTGAAGATATTTTTTCATCCAAATATATTCAGAATCAGAGTAACTTCCCCCGGTAAAATAAATAGGTCGTTTCCAGTCATTATTAGCAATGATATCTAGCATCATTATTTGGTTTTTTAAAAGTGCACTCTCTGGTAAATCAATATCTATATAAGATACTATTTTGTCTGAATCTTCGGGGATCACAATACCACTTTTTAAAACATTTTCTTTATTGACAGGAATTCTAATTCTATTAGTAGGATAAAAAACACCTTCGCGTTGACTTTCAGGAAGTTGATTAACATCTCTTCCGTTTTTTTGAAGAAGATCTTTTATTTTTGTTTGTGGATGATCACTTGAAATCCAGTTCATAAAATCTTTAATATCCCAACGCACAGAATCTAAAACTGGTTGATAGCGGATAACATCACGAACACCATAAGCATATAAATCGTGGGTCATTTGAGAGGGTATTTTTTCACTCTCATAGGTTTTCCGTTTCATTTGATCTATATACCAATCAGTTCCCAATAAACTTGAATTGATAGTTCGAACATCTGTTCGATAACCTTCAATATCTTGAGCATACCAAAGCGCAAATGTATCATTGTCTCCTATAGTAAAAATCATAGCTCCTTTATCTTTCTGTATAGATTGGAGATAGGAGCGCGCCATAGATTGAGCAGTATATCTATTGGAACGATCATGATCATCCCAATTTTCAAAAGCCATTAAAACAGGCACCGTCATAAGACATAAAATAACCACAACAGGTTGAATATACTTTTGTGACGTAAACCGTTTTAGTTTTTGAATTAATGCCATACAACCAAGGCCAATCCATATAGCAAAAACATAAAAAGATCCCACTAAAGCATAATCTCTTTCTCGAGGTTCAAAAGGGCGTTCATTTAGATACACCTTAAGTGCCAAACCTGTGAAGAGAAAGAATAGCATTAATACCCAAAAACGTTTAGGATCTTGATGGTAAATAAAATACAATCCAATAAGCCCTAGAATGAATGGAAGAAAATAATAAGTATTTCTTGCTTTGTTATTGATTTCATCCTCGTGTAATTCAGATTGATTACCTAATCTTAGTTCATCAACGAAAGGTATTCCACTTATCCAGTTTCCTTTCAAAATATTGTATTCTCCTTGAAAATCATTTTGGCGACCGGTAAAATTCCACATAAAATACCTCCAATACATATATCCAACTTGATATTCAAAAAAGAATTTTAAATTGGAAAGGAAGGAGGGTTTTTCAATATTAAGATAAGGACTAAAAGTTTTAAGAAATTCGTGATAATCGTCTCCCGAAAGAGATCCATCGGCAATATCTTCTCTGAATTCATTAACACGTTCTTGTATTTTTGGGTTGGACCGATAGGATGATTTAATAGAAAACTCTAGTGGTTCAGTGAAATTCATGTAATTTCCTGCGTGTTCACTACTCCAAAGGCGAGGTAAAAGACCATTGTGTGAACTGTTTGAATTAAAACGAGCATCTTTCCAAAAGTTCACAATTTTATATTGGCCTAAAACTGTATCTCTTTCATATTTGGGCTTGTCGTCTATATATGGTTCTGTAGGATCTTGACCTGCATAAATATCAGAAAACATTGGACCATAAAACAATTTTGTCTCAGGATATTGCTCAAGATTATAATAGGCCAAAAGTAACCTAGCATCTGAGGGGCTATTTTCGTTTATCACAGTATTTGCATTTGCTCGAATAGGAATCATAATCCAGCATGAAAAACCTAGTAATACAAATAATATAGATAAAATAGCAGTATTAAGGTTTATCCAACTTTTTTGTCTAGTATATCTTAAGCTATAATAGAAAAAAGCAATAAATAATATTGCAGCTATAACGGTTCCGCTATTAAATGGAAGTTTAATTGTATTTACAAAAAAGACTTCTGTATTTCCAAAAAAGGAAAGAGTTAGAGGTAGTAGTAGTTTAAAAATAGCTAATAGTATAGCCACTGCTAAAATGTTTGAATAAATAAATCCTTTAACTGTAACTTTATTATAATTTTTAAAATAGTATAACATTGCCAGAGAGGGAATGGTAAGAAGTCCTAAAAAATGAACTCCGGAGGAGAGCCCAATCACAAATGAAATTAGAAGCAACCAACGATCACCTCTTGGTGTATTCATTTCTTTTTCCCATCGTAACCCCATCCAAAAAAGTAATGAAAGAATAAGTGTGGCCATTGCATACACCTCCGTTTCAACAGCATTAAACCAAAAGCTGTCAGAAAAACAGAAAGCTAAGGATCCAACTGCTGCACTTCCAAAGAAACCAATTTTCTCAGTATAGCTGTCAAGTGATGTAAATGAAGGAAGCTTTTGAAGAAGAAGCGTAATAGTCCAAAACAAGAAAAGAATAGTAAAAGCGCTTGAAAAAACAGACATAAAATTGACCATTATTGCAATTTGCTGAGGGCCAGTTGCAAAAAGAGCAAAAAAGGCACCCATCATCTGAAAGAATGGAGCTCCGGGAGGATGTCCTACTTGGAGTTTTGCTGAGGTGGCAATATACTCACCCGCGTCCCAAAAGCTTGCGGTTGGTTCTACTGTACTTCCAAAGGTAAAAAGTGCTACGATAAAAATAGCCCAACCTATACTTTGGTTCCAAAGCTTATATTTTTTCTCAGTCATTTTAGATTTTTGTAATTTTAAAGTAACGAAGGTACAGATAAATCAAGGAAAAGAAAACTATTCAAATTGTTTAGCATACCCTCTATAATATTGGGTTTTTGAACAAAAATCAAGCTTTTTCAAAACAGCCTTTAATACTATTTTTCTGAACTTTATCCCATAAAAAATATTGTCCTTGCATAGTAATGTAGACGTCTGGTTTTAAAGTTTGAACATACGCTAAAGCACATCCTAAATTAAAAAAACCATCAGAAGAGCTACCAAATGCATAAGGAATCATAGCGCCTGTCAGAATAATAGTTTTGTCTTTTAAATTTGCTTTTGCAAGTGCTTTTGCGGTTGTGACCATTTTGTCCGTTCCATGAGTAATGACAATGTATTGATGTTTAGAAATTGCGCAAGCATTGATGATTTTTTTCAGATTAGATTTTTCCATTTCTAAGCTGTCCATCATCATTAGGGTTTCCACATCAATTTCCAATTGACATCTACTTCTCCCAAGCATTTCGGGGATATGAGTTTCATCAAAAAATAATTCACCATTAAGATAATTGTAACTTTTGTCAAAGGTTCCTCCGGTAATAAAAATCTGGATCATTAGTTCAGCTTAATTTAAGTAAAAGTATAATTTATTTAGTGATTTCAGAAGTATCAGAATACTTCACATTTAGTGAAACATAAATTTTTGAAAAAAGCAGTTGTAAAAATAAAAAATCATGTAAATTTGCAGCTTAATTTTGGCCCATAGTGTAACTGGCAACACATCTGTTTTTGGTACAGAAGAGTCTAGGTTCGATCCCTAGTGGGCCAACAAAAAACCCTTGAATCTATCAAGGGTTTTTTAATTAATTCAAGTTATTTGAAATATTAGTTACAATTTACTAATATAACTTCCAAGCGAATCTTTAAATTGAAATCCCTCTAATGTCCTATATTTATTTAGTTTTTTAAAAGCTTCTAATCCCCAAAGTAAAAACTCCATTATAAAATAACGATCCTCTTTTAAGCAGTTGGGTTGGTGTTTCTTTATTATGGAATCTATTCCTTTTATTTGTTCCAGAGTTATCTTGTATTCTTTTTCGGATAATGAATCGCCTAAGAACAACTCATTATCTTGAAAAAACCAACCTAATAACTCATCATAAGGGCCATTTTCATTTTCATTTTCTAATTTTTCAATTTTAGGAAAGTAATCTGAAAAAAGTGTTTTGATAGATTCAGAAATTAAATGATAAGAAATTTGTTCAGCTCCTTCTTGTTCACCCTCATAAACCAATTCAATTTTGCCATTAATTGATGGAATAATTCCTAAAAAATCAACTAATCGAATACTTGTTTTTTTCTCACCACTAATAAGTAATCTTCTTTCAGCAGTGCTAGTTAAGTTTTCAAAAGAAGTGATACTCATTCGAGCACTCACTCCGCTTTTAGAATCTACATATTCGCTTTTACGTGCTTCAAAGCCAATTTGTTCTATAATATCTCGAGCTAATTCGGGAATATGAATTCTATTGATTTTTTCCTTGTTAAGGATAACCTCTTGTTTTGTGATTTCTTTTGCAATGTTTCTATTATGTGGATAGTGGGTTAAAATTTGAGACCCAATTCTATCCTTCAAAGGTGTTACTATACTTCCCCTGTTGGTGTAGTCTTCTGGATTTGCAGTAAAAACAAGTAATGGAGTAATCGAAAGGCGTAATTTAAAACCACGGATTTGAATTTCCTTTTCTTGTAAAATAGAAAACAAAGCTACTTGAATACGTGCCTGTAAATCAGGAAGTTCATTCAATACGAATATACATCTATGTGCACGAGGTATCATTCCAAAGTGAATAACTCTTTCGTCAGCATAAGAAAGCTTAAGATTAGATGCTTTAATCGGGTCTACATCACCAATCAAATCTGCAACTGTAACATCTGGAGTAGCTAATTTTTCAAAAAAACGGTCATCACGATGAAGCCATGTGATTGGTGTATCTTCACCATGATTAGCTATTAAGTTTTGAGCTTCTTTACTTATTGGATCAAGAGGATCATCGTTGATTTCAGATCCTTCAACCACTGGAATCCACTCGTCTAAAAGTCCAGTCATTTGGCGGGCTAGTCGAGTTTTAGCTTGTCCACGAAGCCCTAATAAGTTGATGTTATGTCCAGAAAGAAGTGCACGTTCTACATCTGGAATTACTGTATTTTCGTAACCAATAAGACCTTCAAAAGTAGCCTTACCGCTGCTTAAGCGATTACGAAGATTGGAGGCGATTTCTTCTTGAATGGATTGGGGTAAGTACCCACTTTTTCTCAAGTTTCCTAGTGTTGAATTTTCTTTTCTTTTCATTTAAATAATCTATCTTATTTTTACTCTAAGCGTTTTTTTCTATTTGTTTCGTAATCCTCGAATATCATTTCACCTAGCCCTTTGAGTCCTGTGAAAAATGCTTTCCCCTTGTTGGCTTTTGTGAATTCCCTAACAAATTGTTTTAAGTAAGGGTCTTGAGCAATCATGAAAGTGGTAATTGGAATGTGTAATTTTTTAGCTTGTTGTGCCATATTATAGCACTTTTCAATAATTATTTCATCTAAACCTACACTATTCTTATAATAAGTTCCATCAGGCATTTTTAAACAACTGGGCTTACCGTCTGTTATCATAAAAATCTGCTTGTTTGTATTTTTTTTTCTACGAAGCATGTCTAGCGCTAGCTCAAGACCTGCAACTGTATTGGTGTGATAAGGACCGACTTCTAAATAAGGAATGTCTTTAACGGCGATTGAGCGCGCATCGTTTCCAAAGACTAAAATATCTAATGTATCTTTGGGATAGCGTGTAGTAATAAGTTCAGCCAAAGCCATTGCTACTTTTTTGGCGGGTGTAATTCGATCCTCTCCATAAAGTATCATACTGTGGCTAATATCGATCATCAAAACTGTACTCATCTGGGTTTTATAAAAAGCATCTTCCACTACCAAATCTTCATTCTGTAATGTAAAATCATGTCCCAAACTTCTAATTTGAGCATTTTTAAAACTTTCTGTTACCACAATTTTCTCAATGTCATCACCAAATTGATATGCTTTAAATTCTCCTGTGTTTTCCTGACCTTGCCCAGCTTTTTTGGTTTTATGATTGCCAGAGCCTGTTTTTTTTAATTTTCCAAAAATTTGTTTCAAAGCATGCTCTCTGAGTAGCTTTTCGGTCTTAGCGGTCAACTCTAATCCTTCTCCTTTGCCCCCAGAACCAATCTTTGGCTTTACAAAAGATTTATTTTTTAGTTCTTCAATAAAATCGTCAATAGTGTAATTATCGTCAGTCAACTTATATTCTTTATCTAGCTCCCTCAGCCAGTCGATAGCTTCATCAAAATCCCCTGAAGTATGGGTGATTAATTCTTTGAAAATTTCAAACAATTTTTCAAAAGGAGTTTGCTTTTTTTTAGTGTGCTTTTTGAATAAAAATCCTGACCTTGTTGGTTTAGGAAGCATTTATGTTTTCTTTAAAATAACGACAGCAAATGTAAGTCAAAAAGAACCAACTTAAAAAAAATTAAAAACAATAAATAAATCCGCGAAAATTCTATTATATTTGTATTCATTTTAGACTAAACACTAGAGGAGACTATAAAGTCCCTCTTTTTTTTGATATGAATTTTCGATCGACAATAGAAAAATTATTACAAGAAGCATTAGATCAAAACACTAATTTGTTTTTGATTGATTTAACTATGGGATCTGACAATAGTATTCGAGTAACACTTGATGGAGATAAAGGTGTTACTCTTCAAGATTGTATGAATATAAGTAGAGCAATAGAACATCAACTGGATCGTGACGAATATGATTTTTCACTAGAAGTTGCATCGGCAGGAGTAGGCAGCCCATTGCAAAATGAGAGGCAATTTCAAAAAAACGTCGGAAGAAAAATTCATGTAGAATTTTCTGATAGACCATCAATAGAAGGTTTATTATTAGAGGTAAATAACCATTCATTTACTATAACATGGAAGCAAAGAGAACCAAAGCCAATTGGAAAAGGAAAAGTAACAGTAACAAAACAAGAAACACTTTCTTACACTGATGTTGTCAGTTCGAAAGTTTTAGTGAAATAGAAAATAATTGAATATGGAAAATTTAGCCTTAATTGATTCTTTCTCAGAATTTAAAGATGATAAATTAATTGATCGTGTTACTCTTATGGTCATCTTGGAAGATGTTTTTAAAAATACATTAAAGCGAAAATTTGGATCGGATGAAAATTTTGATATTATTATCAATCCTGACAAAGGGGATTTAGAAATATGGAGAAATAGAATAGTAGTTGAAGATGGAACTGTAGAAGATCCTAATCAAGAGATTCAAATTTCAGAGGCCCAAAAAATAGAACCTGATTTCGAAGTAGGTGAAGACGTTTCTGAAGAAGTAAAATTATTTGACTTAGGAAGAAGATCTATTCAATATTTAAGACAAAACTTAGTGGCTAAGATATTTGAGCATGACAGCACAAATACTTTTAACCAATTTAAAGATCGTGAAGGAGAACTCTACACAGCAGAAGTACACCATATTAGAAGTAGGGAAATTATCCTTTTAGATGATGATGGTAATGAAATTATTTTGCCAAAAGACCGACAAATACCGAGTGATTTTTTCAGAAAAGGAGATAATGTTAGAGGAGTAATTGAAACGGTTGAACTAAGGGGAAATAAGCCCAGAATCATTTTGTCAAGAACCTCTCCGCTTTTCTTAGAAAAATTATTTGAACAAGAAATACCAGAAGTTTTTGATGGATTAATTACGATTAAAAAGGCAGTTAGAATACCAGGAGAAAAAGCAAAAGTTGCAGTTGACTCTTATGATGATAGGATTGATCCTGTAGGTGCTTGTGTAGGAATGAAAGGTTCTAGAATTCACGGTATTGTTCGCGAGTTAGGAAATGAAAATATAGATGTAATTAATTACACAGATAATATTCAACTTTTTATTTCAAGAGCACTAAGTCCGGCAAAAGTAAATTCATTGAAAATTAATGAAGAAAATAAACGTGTAGAGGTTATTTTAAATCCTGAAGAAGTTTCAAAAGCTATAGGTAAAGGAGGAGCAAATATTCGCCTAGCCGGAAAGTTGACTGGCTATGAAATTGATGTTTTTCGCGAAGGTGTTGAAGAAGACATTGAGTTAAAAGAATTTAGCGATGAAATTGAAGGCTGGGTGATTGAAGAGTTTAAAAAAGTAGGCTTAGACACTGCTAAAAGTGTACTAGAGCTTGAGATAGCAGATTTAATGAAACGTACGGATCTTGAAGAAGAGACGATAAATAATGTCATTAAGATACTTAAAGAAGAATTTGAAGAATAAGAGACTGTAAAAATAATTTCTATTTTTACACATAGAGAAATAAATATATGGCTGACCAACCGAGTATTCGACTGAACAAAGTACTAAGAGAATTAAACATCTCTCTAGATCGTGCTGTTGAGTTTTTAGCTCAAAAAGAAATTGATGTTGAAGCAAGACCCACTGCTAAGATTACTGAAGAAGTACATAGCATACTTTTAGATGAGTTTGAAACAGATAAATCTAAAAAAGTGGCTTCTCAC
Source organism: uncultured Flavobacteriaceae bacterium (assembly GCA_913020075.1). Classification (GTDB taxonomy): domain Bacteria; phylum Bacteroidota; class Bacteroidia; order Flavobacteriales; family Flavobacteriaceae; genus MS024-2A. Next base: position 10,347 of record CAJWAE010000011.1, on the reverse strand, counting down.
GAAATAAGTGAGGAAAAGCGGAAAGAAAAAGAAGGACTTCGTTTGATTCAAGAGCAAAAAGAACAAGAACGTCAAGATCAAATAGCAAAGCGAGAAGCTTTAAAATTAAGTCGAGAAGAGTTAAAATCAAATCGAGTTGCAATTGAAAAGCCTAAAACATTAGGTAAAATTGATTTAGACTCTTTAAGGAAGAAGTCCCCTGCAAAAGAAGCTAAAAAGACAATTGAATCCGTTCCTAATGTAATTGCTCCCAAGGAAACAACATTAGAAACTCTCAAGAAAACAACAGTAGAAACTCCCAAGGAAGAAATAGTTGAAACTCCCAAGGAAGAAATAGTTGAAACTCTCAAGGAAGAAATAGTTGAAGCTCCCAAGGAAGAAATAGTTGAAGCTCCCAAGGAAGAAATAGTTGAAGATCTTAATAAAGTTGTGGATAAAGTTCCTTTGGTCAAAAACGACTCAACTTCTGAGGAAAATGAAACAATTAAAACTCAATATAAAAAACTTTCAGGACCAGTAAAAACTGGACAAACGATTAACCTTGAAGAGGTTAATAAGAAAGAAAAAACTGTTGAAGATGCGCGCAAGAAAAAGCGTAAGCGCATCACAAAAGATGTTAGGCCACCTGCAAGAAATTCAAATTTCAAAAAAGACAATCAACGAAAGCCTAGGCAGGAACCAGTTAAAAAAGAAGAACCTACAGAAGCAGAAGTACAAAAGAAGGTTAGGGAAACACTTGAAAAACTTCAAGGAAAATCAACTAAATCTAGAGGAGTTAAAAACCGAAGAGACAAAAGAGTTAAGCATCGTCAAAAATCTGAAGAAGAAATGGCGCAGCTTGAGGCTGAAAGTAAAGTGATCAAAGTGACTGAATTCATTACTGTAGGTGAAACTGCTACCATGATGGATATTTCCTCTTCTGAAATTATATCTGCCTGTATGAGTCTGGGTATAATGGTTACTATGAATCAACGTTTAGACGCAGAGACTTTAACAATTGTAGCCGATGAATTTGGTTTTGAAGTTTCCTTTGTTAAGGCGGAGCAGGAAGAAAATATTATTGAAGAAGAGGATCAAGAGAAAGATTTGGTGTCAAGGGCTCCCATTGTTACTGTTATGGGCCATGTAGATCATGGTAAAACTTCTTTACTTGATCATATAAGAAGTGAAAATGTAATAGCAGGAGAATCTGGAGGTATAACTCAGCACATTGGTGCTTATGGGGTTACCCTTGAGGACGGCCAAAAAATCACTTTTTTAGATACACCTGGTCACGAAGCTTTTACAGCGATGAGAGCCAGAGGTGCACAAGTTACTGACATTGCAATTATTGTAGTTGCTGCTGATGATGATATTATGCCTCAGACTAAAGAGGCAATCAGTCATGCCCAAGCTGCAGGTGTGCCCATAATTTTTGCTATTAACAAAATCGACAAACAAGATTCTAACCCAGAAAAAATTAAAGAAGCCCTAGCTGGAATGAATTTGATGGTAGAAGATTGGGGAGGTAAAGTTCAATCTCAAGATATTTCAGCCCTAAAAGGAACAGGGGTTAAGGAGTTGTTAGAAAAAGTGTTATTAGAAGCCGAGCTTTTAGAGTTAAAAGCAAATCCAATTAGAAGGGCTAAAGGTACAGTCGTGGAGGCTTTTTTAGACAAAGGAAGAGGTTATGTTTCGACAGTGTTGATTCAAAATGGAACTCTCAAAATAGGGGATTACATTCTTGCAGGAAAACAAAGCGGAAAAGTAAAAGATATTTTTAATGAACGTGGAGTTCACATGGGGGAAGCTCCACCCGCTACACCAGTTTCTATACTAGGTTTAGATGGTGCTCCTCAAGCTGGCGACACTTTCCATGTGTTAGAAGATGAGCGCGAAGCAAAACAAATTGCTGCAAAACGAACCCAGCTTATCAGAGAGCAAAGTGTTCGTACTCAGCGACATATTACGCTTGACGAAATTGGAAGACGTATCGCTTTGGGAGAATTTAAGGAATTAAATATTATTCTTAAAGGAGATGTAGATGGATCTGTGGAAGCAATTACAGATTCACTTCAAAAGCTTTCTACCGAAGAAATTGAAATTAATATTATTCACAAAGGAGTTGGAGCAATCACTGAATCAGATGTTCTTTTAGCTTCTGCCTCTGATGCTATAATAATTGGATTTAATGTAAGGCCGATGGGCAATGCGAGATCCGTTGCTGAAAAAGAAGAGATTGATATTAGATCTTACTCCATTATTTATGATGCAATTAATGACATCAAAGATGCCATGGAAGGAATGCTTTCACCTGAAATGAGAGAAGAGATTACGGGGACTGCCGAAATACGTGAAACTTATAAAATCTCAAAAGTTGGAACCATTGCAGGTTCTATGGTTATTTCAGGAAAAATTTACAGAAATTCCGGAATTCGTATAATTCGAGAAGGTGTGGTAATTCATACGGGCACATTATCATCTTTAAAACGTTTCAAGGATGATGCTAAGGAAGTTGCTAAAGGTTATGATTGTGGACTTCAGATAAAGAATTACAATGATGTTATTATTGGGGATGTTTTAGAGTGTTATCAAGAGGTAGCCGTTAAAAGATTACTTTAAACTTCCTTTTCTCTTCAATAGGAAAGCAGATGGAAAAAATTTCTTTAGTGTGTCTAAAGTTTTTAATCCTTTTATTTTATTTTTAAACCTGCCTGCTTGAACTTTATAGTTAGGTGTTTCAAAACTTAATTCTACTTTAATATGTGGATATTTTTCATTAGATATTTTTAAAACTTTTTCAGCCATATCTAAATTTCCATAATATAATTGAAGCGTGAAATAATTATTTAAGTAACGATTCCTATCCAATTCATTTTTTTTAAGAATTAAACTATCCAGCTTTAAGTCTTGTTTAACTTTTATTATGCCTTCTTGCGAATGCACAAAATCAATTGTTCCGAATAAGATTAGCAAACAAAGGAGTCTACAAGAATTATTTTTCATATTACAAAAAAACGATTTTTTATCTTTTAAGCACACTTATTTAACAAATCATAATTATTATTTAGAATGGTTATAAATTAATAAATTCTTAATTGCTAAGCTTCTTTCAAAGGAGAGTATCACTTATTTTTGTGCTGTATTTTAGAAAAATTATTTGAACAATTTATCACCTTCAACAAATAGAATGAACATCAACAGGTATTTGAAGTCATTTTTATTTCCTTTACTCATAATCTCAAGTGTTTTAATGTCTTCTGCGACATTCGCTCAAGATGATGAAGCAGTTCAAGCTGGAAAAAAATTATTTAATACAAATTGTGCGGCTTGTCACAAATTAAACAAGCGTGCTGTTGGTCCAGCACTTAAGGGTATTTCTACCAAATATGATAAGGAATGGCTATATAGTTGGATAAAAAATAGTACTGCCATGATTAAGTCAGGTGATGCTCAGGCTGTTGCAATTTACGAGGAGTATAACGGATCAGTTATGACTTCTTTTCCTCAATTTTCCAATGTTGATATAGATAATATTATTGCCTATACTGATTATACTCCACCAGCACTTGCAGTTCCTATTTCAGGAAATCTTAATCTACAACAGGCTGAACAAGGAGTCAGTAACTCACTTATTTTAGGAGCACTTACTTTAGTTCTAGTTATTTTGGTAGTTATGCTCTTTTTAGTTCAAAGAACTTTACTTCAAATAGCTAAACTTAGTGGAGTCGATATTTCCCGAGAACCTAGGCCAAAGCGTAAACCTATTTGGATGGCATTTGTACAAAATCAGTTTTTGGTTTTTACAAGCGTTGTTTTATTGCTATTAAGCAGTGCGTACTTTGTTTATGGTTATTTCATGCAAATTGGAGTTGATCAAGGCTATATGCCTGTCCAGCCGATACATTACTCGCATAAAATTCATGCAGGTGCAAACCAAATTGAATGTAAATATTGTCATTCCTCAGCGCGCGTTTCTAAACACTCTGGAATTCCGGCTTTAAATGTGTGTATGAACTGCCATCAGAATATAGCTGAATACAACGGAGAAGAGGATCTGGAAAATGGATACACAAAAGAATTTTATACTAAAGAAATTAAAAAACTTTATAAAGCTGTTGGTTGGGACGAAACTAATCAGAAGTACACAGGCGAGTCTCAGCCCGTAAAATGGATACGAATACACAATTTGCCTGATTTCGTTTATTTCAATCATGCTCAACACGTAGAAGTTGGTGAAATAGCTTGTCAAAAGTGTCATGGGCCTGTTGAGGAAATGGAAATCATGTATCAATATTCTCCCTTGACTATGGGATGGTGCATAAATTGTCATAGAGAAACAAATGTAAAAGTAGAAAATAACGAATATTATTCTAAAATTCATGAAGCACTTTCTAAAAAATACGGTGTAGAAAAATTAACAGTTGCTCAAATGGGTGGCTTAGAATGTGGAAAATGTCACTATTAAAGAGCGATAAACAAAAACATATGGCATCAAATAAGACATACTGGAAAAATATAGATCAATTAGATTCAGCTAATAAGACAGTTCAAAAATTAGAAGAAAATGAATTTGTGTCTAAACTTCCAGAAAATTTTTTAAGTGATGAAAAAACTCTTGAAGAGAGTAGTACTTCTAGAAGAGATTTTCTCAAATATGTTGGATTTAGTACTGCAGCTGCAACCTTAGCTGCTTGTGAGGGACCAGTTGTTAAATCTGTTCCTTATGTTAATCAGCCTGAACAGATTCGTCCTGGAGTAGCAAATTATTATGCAACCACTATAGCTGATGGATTTGATTTTGGGAGTATTTTAATTAAAACTCGTGAAGGCAGACCAATTAAAGTAGAAAGTAATTCAGAAGCACCTTCTTTGGGATGTGCTAATGCAAGGATACATGCTTCTATACTATCGCTTTATGATACTCTTCGTATTCAGGGGCCTCAAGCTAATGGTAAAGACATAACTTGGGAAGATCTATATCTCCAGGCAGGAGCAATGTTAAAAGCCTTAGCCGTTTCTGATAAAAAAGTAGTTTTAATGACACCAACTTTGGCTAGTCCTGCTACTGAAAAAATAATTAATGATTTTATTGCTGTTTTTCCAAACGTGAATCATGTTATTTATGATACAATTTCATCAGATGATGCATTAAATGCATATGAAAAATATTACGGTGTAAGGGGACTTGCTGATTATGATTTTTCAAAGGCTAAAACTTTAGTTTCTATAGATGCGGATATATTAGGTGATTGGCAAGGAGGAGGTTATGAAAGTGGATACGCTAAATCACGTTTACCAAAACGTAAAACAAGTAAAAAAGCTGAAATGTCTTGGCATATTCAGTTCGAATCTAACATGTCTTTGTCAGGAGCTAATGCAGATCTTCGTATTCCTTGTAGTCCAGCCGAACAAAAAAATATTTTAGCCTATATATATGATACATTAATTGGCTCAAAATCATCAATCAATTTAAATACTCAGATAAAGGTAGCTGCTGATAAAGCGATAAGTCGTTTAAGTAAATCAGGAAAAAATGGTGTTTTAGTTTCAGGTATTGAAGATGAAACAGCACAGGGTTTAGTCTTAGCCATTAACACTCTTTTAAAGAGCCAAGCTTTTGAACCTAAAAGGCCAAAATATATTCGAAAAGGAAATTCAGCTTTAGTAAAAAAAGCTATTAATGATATTGAAACTGGAGTTGTAAAAGGATTGATTTCAGTTGGAGTAAATCCTGTATTTACATCAGCTATCGGAGAAAGTCTAAAAGAGTCTATTAAAGGACTTGAGTTTTCAATGGCCTTTACTTCCAAAATGAATGAAACTGCAGCAGTTTCTAAGTTTGTAGCATCTACTCCTCATTATTTGGAATCATGGGGCGATTATGAAATGAAAGAAGGGCACTTTGCTCTAGCTCAACCAACTATAAGACCTTTGTTTGACACACAGCAGTTTCAGGATGTATTATTGAGACTTTCTGGTAAAAATGTAAAATACTATGATGCTATTAAAGATTACTGGAATGAGAATGTTTTAGAGAATAACTCATGGAATAAAGTCCTTCACGACGGCTATTACTCTTCTTCAAAACAGGGTCAAATAAAACATACACCAGATTTCTCTAGTTTAAATTTATCGTCATTGCGTATAGCTCAAGCATCTAATATGAGTCTAGTTTTATATGCTAAAACAGGAATGGGCGACGGACAACAAGCAAATAATCCTTGGCTTCAAGAATTTCCTGATCCAATAACCCGCGTTAGTTGGGACAATTATTTAACCATATCATATATAGACGCTAAAAATAATGGTCTCAATAATTCCAATACGGCGAATGGAGCATTAAATGGAAGTTATGCTAATTTAACTGTTGGAGATAAAACATTAAAAGTACCTGTTTTAATACAACCCGGACAAGCCAAAGGAACTGTAGGACTTGCTTTCGGTTATGGTGAAAGAATGGGCTTAAAAAAAGAAATGCAAACTGGGATAAATGCTTATGAATTTTATAATGATTTCAAGAGGATTCAGGATGTAAAAATTTCACTAGCTGAAGGTGAGCACGAATTTGCATGTGTTCAGTTACATAATACCTTAATGGGAAGAGGTGATATAATAAAGGAAACTACCCTTGAGATTTTTAATTCCAAGGATAAGAAGCATTGGAATCCAATCCCACAAGTTTCTAAAAATCACATGGAGTTCGATGTGACATCTCCCGAAGTTGATATGTGGCAAGAATTTGACAGGTCAATAGGGCACCATTTTAATCTTTCAATTGATCTAAATTCATGTACTGGGTGTGGAGCTTGTGTTATTGCTTGTCATGCAGAAAATAATGTGCCTGTTGTAGGGAAGCGTGAAGTAAGAAAATCACGCGATATGCACTGGTTAAGAATTGATCGTTACTATTCTTCTGCATCTTCTTTCGAAGGAGATATTCAAACTAAAGATTCCATTTCAGGTATAGGAGATTCATTAAGCACTTTTGGCAAGATGGAAAAGGCATCTGAAAATCCTCAAGTAGCTTTTCAACCTGTAATGTGTCAGCATTGTAATCACGCACCTTGTGAAACAGTGTGCCCAGTAGCAGCAACTTCTCACGGAAGGCAAGGTCAGAACCATATGGCTTATAATCGTTGTGTAGGTACACGTTATTGTGCAAATAATTGTCCATATAAAGTGAGACGGTTTAATTGGTTTTTATACAATAAAAATGATGAGTTCGATTACCATATGAATAATGATTTAGGAAGAATGGTTCTGAATCCTGATGTAGTAGTTCGTTCAAGAGGAGTTATGGAAAAATGTTCTTTTTGTATTCAGATGACTCAAAAAACCATTTTAGATGCAAAATTAGAGGGAAGAGAAGTTAAAGATAGTGATTGGAATTGTGCATGTTCAAATGCATGTGATACTGGAGCAATGGTCTTTGGAGATGTAAATGATAAAGAAAGTGAAGTTTCAAAATTAGTAGAGGATGAAAGAATGTATCATTTACTGGAGGGAGTAGGAACAAAACCAAATGTAATGTATCAGGTAAAGGTGAGAAATACAGATGAAAAAACAACTTAGAATAGAAACATAAGGCTATGGCATCTCATTACGAAGCACCGATAAGAAAGCCCCTTGTTACAGGAGATAAGACATATCACGATGTAACATTAGATGTTGCTGCACCTGTAGAAGGTATTGCTAGTAAAGAATGGTGGATTGTCTTTGGAATAGCCCTTGCTGCCTTTTTATGGGGAGTTGGTTGTATAGTTTATACTATATCAACAGGCATAGGAGTCTGGGGACTTAACAAGACTGTGGGTTGGGCATGGGATATTACTAACTTTGTATGGTGGGTAGGAATTGGACATGCCGGAACTTTGATTTCAGCCGTCCTTCTTTTATTTAGACAAAAATGGCGTATGGCGATTAATCGTTCAGCTGAAGCTATGACAATTTTCTCAGTTATTCAAGCAGGATTGTTTCCAATTATTCACATGGGAAGACCGTGGTTGGCTTATTGGGTGCTACCTATTCCAAATAGTTTTGGTTCTTTGTGGGTAAACTTTAACTCACCTCTATTATGGGACGTATTTGCAATTTCAACCTATCTTTCTGTTTCATTAGTTTTTTGGTGGACAGGATTATTGCCTGATTTCGCGATGATTCGTGATCGAGCAGTTCTTCCATTTCAAAAGAAAATTTATAGTTTATTGAGCTTTGGTTGGTCTGGCCGTGCTAAAGACTGGCAGCGGTTTGAAGAAGTTTCTTTAGTCTTGGCAGGATTAGCAACTCCTTTAGTACTTTCAGTTCACACTATAGTTTCTTTTGATTTTGCAACTTCTGTAATTCCAGGCTGGCACACTACTATTTTCCCACCTTATTTTGTTGCAGGAGCTGTTTTTTCTGGATTTGCAATGGTTAATACTTTATTGATTATCATGCGTAAAGTATCTCATCTGGAAGATTATATTACTGTTCAACATATAGAATTGATGAATATTGTTATCATGATTACTGGGTCTATAGTTGGAGTAGCTTACATTACCGAGTTATTTATTGCTTGGTATTCTGGGGTTGAGTATGAACAATATGCATTCTTAAATCGAGCTACAGGACCCTATTGGTGGGCATATTGGTCTATGATGACATGTAATGTGTTCTCCCCACAGCTAATGTGGTTTAAAAAATTAAGAACTAGTTTAAATTTGTTTGTTGTCTTTTCTCTTGTGGGTTTATGGCACGGAGCGGCATGGCCATTTGTTATCTGGGGGTGTTATCACGGCCTATTTTTAGCAATTGAAAGAACAGAGTTCAAAAGAGATGTGTTAAAGCGAATGCCCTATATTGTCAAGCACCTTTATGTATTGCTGGTCGTTATTGTCGGATGGGTTCTTTTTAGAGCGGATGATCTCAGTCAGGCAATTTATTTTTATAAATACATGTTTATGTTAAAAGAAACTAATCTCGTACCAATCTACGATGCCAGGTATTTTTTAACAAGGGAGCTAATCTTTACTCTTATTTGTGGGGGTATTTTTTCTTTTAATGTTAGTGGAGTAGCAAAGTTTTTACCTTTAAGAAAAGCATGGGTTGATACGATAAAAAGTTATACATTATGTTTCTTAGGTATATTGGCAGTAATTTCTATCTCGGGTGGAGCTTATAATCCATTCATCTACTTTAGGTTTTAATCTATGAGTGAAAATACCAAAAATAGACACGAATATATTGCTGCAGTCATATTTTGTATCTTTCTATGTCTTCCGCTCTTGGCAACTATTTCCCCCAGAATTCAACCCAATTTACCTGCAATAGAAGAAAAGCGCGTCTTAACCAAGTTTCCAGGATTTCCAGAAATAAATATATATACATTAAAAAGCTATACTCATAAATATGAAAAGTATTTTAATGATCAGTTTGGTCTTAGGAAACTATTTCTCAGGTCATTGGCACTTTACCGGTTTCATGTTTTTGGTGGTTCAATAAGTTCTGATGTGATGATAGGGAAAGAGGATTGGTTGTTTGCAAACCGATATAATACGCTCGACGCTTACCGCGGTTACAAATGGTTTTCCTCTGATGACTTAATAAAAATAAAAAACTATCTTGAAAAAAAGCAAGCCTTATTAGCAGAGCGGGGGATCGATTACTTGTATGTCATTGCTCCAAATAAGCAGAGTATATACCCTGAATATTTTCCGGCAAGGTTTACTAAATATGGGGAAAATTATGTAGATACATTTGTTGAATTCATGAGAGATAACTCAGATGTTGATATTCTTGATTTGCGACACAGTTTGATAAAAAACAAAAATAAGGGGCAACTTTACTATCGCACAGATACTCACTGGAATAGCCTAGGAGCTTATTATGCTTATAGAGAAATTTTTTCAGATCCTAAAAAATTACTTAGCGAAAATTCATTTGGACCTGCCCATTTAAGGGCTTTAAATCTAATTGAAAGAAATCCTGGTACAAATCTTGGTGAACTAATGTTTCAACTTAAAATAACCAAACAAAGTTTAAATCGGGTGTTGAGAGACTTAATAAAAGCAAAAATGATAAAGCAAATAAAAGATGAAAAAGACACAAGAAAAAAAAATTTATTTTTAGATAAAGAAGGTAAAATCTTTTTTGATAAAATATATGAGTCTCAAAAAAAAAGAATATTTGATGCTTTAAAAAATTCTGAACCAGACTCAGTGATAAAATTTAAGGAAGTGTTAAATAAAATTATAAATGGAAAAAATTAAATATCATATCTTAGTAGTTGATGACGACAACAGAATCAGAGAACTAGTAAAAGAATATCTAAATGACAATGAATTTGTTGTTTCAACAGCAAATAGTGCTGAAGAAGCAAAAATTAAA
>CAJWAE010000010.1 GCA_913020075.1 uncultured Flavobacteriaceae bacterium | reverse complement strand
AAATAGATTTAGGGATTTCAAAAACTCCTAAAAAAGGACTTGGTGATTTAAAGTGAGTAATTTGTTTCATGGTTGATAAATCTATTAACTGGGCTTTGGAATTAATATGTGGTTTTGTAACATATAAATTGATACAATTCCAAGCCGCAGAAAGAAGTTCATCAACTACCTTTTCACCTTCAGCAACAAAATATCCTTTAGTTTGACGATATTTTTTTTGTTTTAATTGAAGTATTTGTTTACGTTGATTTTTACTAAGCATAAAAATGACTTATTTTTGAGAAAATTATATTTTTTGTATAATCTCTTAACAAAATTAAACATTCTATTTTTGATCATCCTAACTTTTGGATCCTGTTCTGGCACTCGCTCTTTAAAAACACAAAAATATTTAGTTGATAGTAACGAAATTTATGAAAACGGAAATCTGTTAAAAAATCATCCTTTAAATTTCATAATTATTACACAAACTAATAAAAAAATTTTTGGGATTACTTTAGGCAAAATTTTATATGAAACCGCACATCCGGATCCTGAAAAAATATTCGAAATTTGGTTACAAAAAAAAGAAAAAAGAAAAAAGCGACTTAGTCGATTACTTTCTCAAAAACAAGTTAATGCTATTCAGAATTATGGAATAAAATTTAATGATTGGTTAAGAAAAACCGGAGAACCTCCAGCCTCTTATGATAGTATTGCAATTCGTAATTCTGAAATAAAAATCATCCAATATTATAAGAATTTAGGCTATTTTAATGCTTTAGTTACCCACGAAATACTGCATACTAAACCTCAAAAAGTAAATTTAAAATACAATATTATTCTTGGAGATAAATTCATTATTGATTCTATAGAAACTAAAATAAAATCTCTTGACTTAAAGGATATTTATCAAGAAAATTTATCTGAACAAATCATCAAACAAGGAGATCCTTTTGAAATTAATAGCTTTGAAAAAGAGCAAGGACGACTAACAAATCTTTTTAGAAATTCTGGAATCTATAATTTTCAGCAGAACAGCATTAAGTTTAAAGCAGCGATCGACAGCACAGGAAAAGACTCTAAAATTCCAATTATAATTGAAATTGATAATCTTCAACAAAGAATTAATAATACCCTAGAAAATACACCTTACACAGTACACAGAATTAAAAAAATTGATGTATTTATTGAAAATCATAAAACAGAAAACACTATTACTAAATATTCGGATTCCATTTCATATGAAGATTTAACCATTTTCAGTGAAGGTAAATTGAAATACCGACCTAAAGCTATAGCTTCTGGAATTTCAATTAAAAAAAATGCTGCCTATAGTGATGATGAAAGGAATTTGACTTATCGCTATTTTACTAATTTAAAAAACTTTAAATATCCGAGTATAAATTTTGATACTATTTCTAATAAAAAAAATAGTTTAAAAGCATCTATATTATTAACTCCAAAAGAACGTTTTTCATTGGGTTTTGATTTAGACTTTTCTCATTCTAATATTCAAGATTTTGGAATCGGTCTTGGGGGAGGTCTTGGAATTAGAAATGTGTTTAGAGGAACTGAATTATTGGAACTCAATGTAAAAAACACTTTGGGAGCATCAAGAGATATTGCACAAAGTGATGATCGCTTTTTTAACCTCTTTGAATTAGGAGCAGATTTAAAGTTAAGTTTACCCCGACTACTAATCCCTTTTACCGAAAAAGAATGGGTTCCTAAATCCATGAATCCGAAAACTCAAATCATTATAGGCACAAGCTTTCAGGAAAACATAGGTCTTGACAAACAATTTTTTAAAGCTAACTATCAATTTGATTGGAAACCTAATATCAAAAAACGAATCCAATTCAAGTTGATAGATTTGGAATTTGTAAACAACAGAAACCTTATTAATTATTTTAACGTATATAAAAATTCATATGACCGTTTAAATAATATTGCAAAAGACTACAACAATAATCTAGAATGGTTAGATTTAAATGGGAATCTTGAGATACCTTATGGAACAGAAAAATTTATAAATGCTGTTTTAAGTAATCAAACCGAATTATCTATAGAAGATCCAGCCTTTAAAACAATAAATACAGTTAAAGAGAGGCAAGACAGACTAACTGCAAATAATTTAATCCTTGGCTCTTCCTTTAGCCTAAATTCAAATAGTCAAGAAAGTATTTTTGATGAAAATTTTTATCAATTAAGGTGGAAATTAGACTGGGTTGGAAATATTTTAAATCAAATTCTTATCGGTTTAAATTCTTCTGAAAATGAGAATGAACAAAAAATTTTAGGTGGAGTAAGTCCCTCTCAATATTTAAAAACAGAATTTGACTATATTAAACATTGGTCTTTGGGCAGAGAACACATTATAGCATTTCATACTTTTACAGGAATTGCCATTCCCTATGGAAATTCTAAAAATATGCCTTTTTCTCGATCATTTTTCTCTGGTGGAGCTAATGATAATAGAGCTTGGAAGGTATATAAGCTTGGTCCTGGAAGCAGTAGTAACATCAATGAATTTAATGAAGCTAATTTTAAAATTGCTTTCAATATTGAGTATCGATTTCCTATTTTAGGTCCCCTAAAAGGTGGGTTATTTATTGATACTGGGAATATCTGGAATTTAATGGATGATGTTGAAGATCCTAAAATGAAATTTGAAGGTTTACAAGATCTTTCTGAAATTGCAATTGGTTCTGGAATTGGGTTTCGCTATGACTTTAATTTTTTTGTTTTTCGTTTTGACACTGGATTTAAAACATATAATCCAGCACTTCAAATTGGTAAAAGATGGTGGTCAGAATATAACTTTAAAAAAGCTGTTTTTAACATCGGCATCAATTATCCATTCTAAAATCAAAAAGTTTAATATTTTTGCCACAAACTAAAAATAATGAATCATTCTATAAAAACCGGCGTTGTAACTGGAAAACAAGTACAAGAAGTTTTTAAACTTGCAAAAGAAAAATCATTTGCACTTCCTGCAGTAAATGTTATTGGAAGTAACACAATTAATGCCGTTCTAGAAACTGCTGCTTCTCTTAACAGTCCTGTTATGATTCAGTTTTCAAATGGTGGAGCTCAGTTTAATGCTGGGAAAAGCTTAACTAATGAAGATCAAAAGTCTGCTGTTGCAGGAGCAGTAGCAGGTGCAAAACATATTCATGAATTAGCTCATATCTATGGTGCTACAGTAATACTTCACACGGATCATTGTGCAAAAAAGTTACTCCCATGGATTGATGGACTTTTGGATGCAAGCGAGACTTTCTATAAGGAAAATGGAAAATCTCTTTTTAGTTCTCACATGATTGATCTTTCTGAAGAACCTATAGAAGAAAATATTGCGATTTGTAAAAAATATTTAGAACGAATGTCTAAAATGGATATGACTTTGGAAATCGAATTAGGTATTACTGGAGGTGAAGAAGATGGAGTAGACAATAGCAACATTGATGCCTCTAAATTATATACACAACCTGAAGAGGTTGCATATGCATACGAAGAGTTAAGCAAAATAAGTTCTCAATTTACTATTGCTGCAGCTTTTGGAAATGTTCATGGAGTTTACAAATCAGGAAATGTAAAATTAACTCCAAAAATTCTTAAAAATTCTCAAGAATATATCTCGAAAAAATACAACTTACCTAAAAATTCAGTAGACTTTGTTTTTCATGGAGGTTCAGGATCTACCCAAGAAGAAATCAAAGAATCTATTGGATATGGAGTTATTAAAATGAATATAGACACTGATCTACAATATGCATTTACGGAAGGGATACGTGATTATATGAATGATAATATTGATTATCTTAAAAATCAAATTGGAAATCCTGAAGGAGCTGATCAGCCTAATAAAAAATACTATGATCCTAGAAAGTGGTTACGACTTGGTGAAGACACTTTTAAAAAACGCCTCAAGAAAGCTTTTGAGGACTTAAACAATGTTAATACTCTGTAATCATATATATTTGAATAAAACGATCATGCATGAGTTGGTTTAAAAGAAGTGAGAAAGGTATTCAGACCAAAACTGAAGAAAAAAAAGATATCCCAAAAGGTCTTTGGTATAGAACTCCCACCGGAAAAGTAATTGAAGCGAAAGAATTAGCTGAAAACAACTATGTTAGTCCCGAAGATGATTATCATGTGCACATAGGAAGTAAAGAATATTTCGAAATTTTATTTGATAATAATAACTTTGAAGAATTTGATGAAAAATTAAAATCCAAAGATTTTTTAAAATTTAAAGATTCAAAAAAGTATATCGATCGTTTAAAAGATGCACACAAAAAGACAGGTTTATATGATGCAATTAGAATAGCTTCTGGAGACTCTAAGGGCAATAAATTGGTAATTGCATGTATGGATTTTAGTTTTATAGGCGGCTCAATGGGATCGGTAGTTGGTGAAAAAATAGCTAGAGCAACAGACTATGCAATCGAACATAGACTTCCTTTATTAATTATTTCAAAATCTGGTGGTGCTAGAATGATGGAATCAGCAACTTCTTTAATGCAGATGGCAAAAACTTCTGCTAAATTAGCTCAGCTAGCAGAAGCAAAATTACCATATATTTCTTTATGTACAGACCCAACAACGGGTGGGACCACAGCTTCTTTTGCTATGCTGGGAGATATCAATATTGCAGAACCTAAAGCTTTAATTGCCTTTGCGGGGCCACGAGTTGTTAAAGACACAACGGGTAAAGATCTACCCGAAGGATTTCAAACCAGCGAGTTTCTTAAAGAAAAGGGATTCCTTGATTTTATATTACATCGGAATAAAATAAAGGATCAAATCAATCTATATATTGATTTGATCCTAAACCAGCCAATCAGAAAGTAATAACAAGAATATTCAAGGTGTAAATAAACACAAATTCGTTGTTTTGTATAGGTTTAGTTGTATATTTGCAATTGATAAATTTATTAAATACATAATAATTATTTAAATAATATTGGCATGTACATCTCAAAACAAGTAGTAGAAAACATTTTTAAAAAACACGGTAAATCTGAAAAGGATACGGGTTCATCAGAAGGACAAATAGCATTATTCACTCACCGAATCGAACATCTATCAAACCACTTGAAATCGAATCGTAAAGATTTTAACACGGAACGCTCACTTGTCCGATTGGTTGGAAAGCGCCGTAGTCTGTTAGATTATTTAAAAGAAAAAAATATCACACGTTATCGTGACATAGTTAAAGAATTAGGCCTACGTAAATAAATCTCAGATGCAGTCTTAAAAAACTGCATCTTAGTTTTTCATTAGTTGCAACAGCACACAACAACTGTTTTAATCAAATAATGAAAAATGACTCCAAAAACATTTACACAAGAAATCCGTCTAGAAGATGGTAGAATAATTACTATAGAAACTGGGAAATTAGCTAAACAAGCTGATGGTTCTGTTGTTGTTAGAATGGGAGACTGCATGCTTTTAGCTACAGCCGTATCTGCTCACAAAGCTAGCCCAGTAAACTTTTTACCTCTAACAGTAGATTATAGAGAGAAATTTGCTGCTGCTGGAAGATTTCCTGGTGGTTTTTTTAAACGCGAAGCACGTCCAAGTGATCAAGAAGTTTTAACTATGCGACTAGTGGACAGAGTTCTTCGTCCTCTTTTTCCAAAAGACTATCATGCTGAGACCCAGGTTATGATTCAATTGATGTCACACGATGAAAATGTAATGCCTGATGCTTTGGCAGGTCTAGCAGCTTCAACAGCTATTCAACTTTCTGACATTCCTTTTGAATATCCAATTTCTGAAGTGAGAATTGCACGTATTGACGGTTTGTTTGTGATTAATCCAAGTAGAGAACAGTTAGAAACTTCTGATATAGACATAATGATTGGTGCTAGTCAAGATTCTGTTTCAATGGTAGAAGGTGAATTTGATGAGATTTCTGAAGAAGAAATGCTTGATGCAATTGCATTTGGTCATGAAGCAATCAAGGCTCAAATAAAAGCACAAGTTGATCTTGTCAAAGCGGTAGGAAAAAAAGAGGTTCGCTCTTATGACGAAGAAGAAAAAGATGAAGCATTAGAAAAAATTGTACACGAAGGCACCTATAGACTCTATTACGATGTAGCTAAGAAAGGGCTTTCAAAAGCGGAACGTTCAAAAGAATTTTCTGAAATCAAAGACGCTTTTAAAATTAATTATTCCGAAGAAGAACTTGAAGAAAAAGGTAAATTAATTTCTCGCTATCTTGGAGGTTCTCAAAAGAAAGCAGTTCGTGATCTTGTCTTAGAAGAAGGTATTCGTTTAGATGGTAGAAAAACTACTGATATTCGTCCTATATGGTGTGAAGTAGATTATCTTCCTTCTACCCATGGATCTTCTCTTTTTACTCGAGGAGAAACTCAAGCACTTGCAACAGTAACTCTAGGAACTTCAAGAGAAGCTAATATGATCGATAATCCTACCAATCGAGGTGAGGAAAACTTCTATTTGCACTATAACTTCCCTCCATTTTGTACGGGAGAAGCTAGACCACTACGAGGCACGTCAAGACGTGAAGTAGGACACGGAAACTTGGCACAAAGAGCATTAAAAAAAGTAATGCCAGACGAATGTCCATATACGGTACGTATAGTTTCAGAAGTCCTTGAATCAAATGGATCCTCATCAATGGCTACAGTTTGTGCTGGAACAATGGCACTTATGGATGCGGGTGTAAAAATAACAAAACCAGTTTCTGGAATTGCAATGGGTCTAATTTCTGATGGAGATCGTTTTGCGGTCTTATCTGATATTTTAGGAGATGAAGATCATCTTGGTGATATGGATTTTAAAATAACAGGGACTGAAAATGGTATTACTGCATGTCAGATGGATATTAAAATCAAAGGATTGCGTTTTGATATTATGACTCAAGCACTAGGTCAGGCTCGAGAGGGAAGAATGCACATATTAAAACATATAACCGATACTATCTCAGCACCAAGTGAAGATGTAAAAGCACATGCACCAAAAATGATCAATAGACGAATTCCAAACGAATTTATTGGAGCAATGATTGGACCTGGAGGAAAAGTAATACAAGAACTTCAAAAAGAATCGGGATGTACTATTGTAATAAATGAGGATCCTGTTACAGAAGAAGGAATTATAGAAATTTTAGGAACATCACCTGAAGGGATTGCAATGGTTGAAGCAAAAATTGATTCTGTCACATTTAAACCTAAGGTAGGTAACTCTTATGAGGTTAAAGTAATTAAAATGTTAGACTTTGGAGCTGTAGTAGAATATACTGATGCACCAGGAAACGAAGTACTTCTTCACGTTAGTGAATTAGCTTGGGAGCGTACTGAAAATGTGAGTGATGTGGTTAACTTAGGAGACATTTTACAGGTGAAATATTTTGGGATTGATTCAAGAACACGAAAAGAAAAAGTGTCTCGGAAAGCTTTGTTAGAAAGACCTGAGAAAAAAGATTAAATTTTAACCTATTTTCTTGTAACATTTATTTGTTTCCAACGTATTAACCATATAAAATAATGTTATATATTTATGAGACAACTTAAAATTACCAAACAGGTAACCAACCGTGAAACAGCATCCTTAGATAAATATCTTCAAGAAATTGGAAAAGTAGATTTAATAACTGCTGAAGAAGAGGTTGAATTGGCTCAACGAATTAAAGCAGGAGACCAAGATGCTCTTGAAAAATTAACTAAAGCTAATTTGCGTTTCGTTGTCTCTGTTGCAAAACAATATCAAAATCAAGGGTTGACTCTTCCTGATTTAATTAATGAGGGAAATTTAGGACTTATTAAAGCTGCTCAGCGCTTTGATGAAACCCGTGGTTTTAAATTTATTTCGTACGCTGTATGGTGGATCCGACAATCAATACTTCAAGCATTAGCTGAACAATCTCGAATTGTTCGCTTACCGTTGAATAAAATTGGTTCGATAAATAAAATCAATAAAACCTATGCCTTTTTAGAGCAAGCCCACGAACGAGCACCATCTCCTGAAGAAATTGCAAAGGAATTAGATATGACAATTAATGACGTGAAGGAGTCTCTTAAGAACTCAGGAAGACATGTCTCTATGGATGCACCCCTTGTAGAGGGAGAAGATTCTAATTTGTATGACGTATTAAACAGTAGTGAGTCTCCAAATCCAGATAAAGCACTATTACATGAATCACTTAGAACTGAAATTGAACGTGCATTAGAAACGCTAACTCCAAGAGAAGCTGATGTTGTTCGTCTCTATTTTGGTCTAGGAAATCAACACGCAATGACTTTAGAAGAAATTGGAGAGACTTTTGATCTTACTCGTGAACGTGTTCGACAGATAAAAGAAAAAGCTATTAGACGATTAAAACATACTTCACGAAGTAAAATTCTAAAAACTTATTTAGGTTAATTTAAAAGGCAGTCTGAAGGCTGCCTTTTTTGTAGGTTTAAATTTAAAAAATGTCAGTACTAATAGCACCTTCTATCTTATCAGCAGATTTTGGAAATCTTGAAAGAGATTCAAAAATGTTAAATAACAGTAAAGCAGATTGGTTTCATATAGATATAATGGATGGTGTTTTCGTCCCTAACATATCATTCGGAATGCCAGTGCTTAATGCAATTCAAAAGCATGCCAAAAAACCTTTGGATGTCCATTTAATGATCATAGATCCCGATCGTTATGTAGAAACATTTGCTGAATTAGGAGCGGAAATTTTAACAGTACATCAAGAAGCTTGTACTCATCTTCATAGAACTATTCAAAATATTAAATCTTTTAGAATAAAAGCAGGTGTAGCACTAAATCCTCATACACCTATAAATGTATTAGAATCTATTATTGATGATATTGATTTGGTTTGTATTATGAGTGTAAATCCTGGATTTGGAGGACAATCATTCATTGAAAAAACATATGATAAAATAAAGGAACTAAAATTATTGATAAAAAAGAACGACTCAGATTGTTTAATTGAAATTGATGGAGGTGTAACTGATAAAAATGCATCAAAATTAATTTCAAGTGGAGCAGATGTTTTAGTAGCTGGAAGCTATGTTTTTAAAGCAAATGATCCTTTAGAGAATATTCTTTTATTAAAAAATCAGTAATTTGATATAAATTTATGTGTGCTATTTTCTTTTAGGCTTAAACTGAACTCTTCTATTTGAAGCTCTACCTTCTGGAGAACCATTATCACTTATAGGAGTTGATTCGCCCAACCCAAGAACTTTAATTCGTTCTAAAGAGACACCTTGATCAATAAGATAGTCTCTAATTGATTCGGCACGCATTATTGAAAGCTCAATATTGTATTTTTCTTCTCCATCAGAAGATGAATAGCCTTCAATAATTATACCTCCTTCTAAATTTTCATTTAATACCTTAACAATATTATTTAATACTTCGAAGTTTTTCTTTCCATATATATTATTACTATTTGCTGCAAAATTTATACGAGAACCAAATTGATTTAGTGTTTTAATGATTTCTGAAGAAAGCTCAGGACAGCCTTTATTTTCAATAGTACCTACTTCATCAACACATAAATCATCTTTATTATATATTCCGTCTCCGTCAGAATCGGGCCAGGGACATCCGCTATTTTCTATTGGCCCTGACTGATATAAACATTCATCATTTGGATTAGATACACCATCTCCATCTGAATCAGGACAACCATTCAACTCAATTAAACCTACTATTTTAGGGCATTCATCATCAGGATCACTAATACCGTCCCCATCAGTATCCAAACAGCCATTGAACTCTAAAATACCAGCAATTTTTGGACATTTATCTTCTTTATCAATTATCGTATCACCATCAGAATCTGGGCATCCATTATATTCTTTAAGCCCTGGAGTATTTGGGCATTCATCTTTTTTATCGGAAACACCATCTTTATCTGCATCGCCAGATCCAAAATTATAACTAAGACCTATAATATGTTGCAAATGATTGAAAGAATCGTTTATCTCTAAACTTCGACGATACGAAGTGCTTAAATTAATATTTAATTTATCATTAATAGGAATGTTTATGCCAAAACCGCCTAAAGTAGTTCGGCCACTTTCCCCTGACGGAAAAATACCCTCTTTTTCCATTCCATCGGAAAATCTTGAAATTCCATATCCCGCAAAAAGATATGGCAATATTTTTCCGCTAGTTAAGTTATATTTTAAAATTCCATCTAAAGAAGTGTAATTAAAATCGTCAGTGTTATTTTTTACATTGTTTAATCCAAATTGAACGCCAATTGAAAAACCAGCACCAATATAACGAGAAAGACCAAGTGATGGAGCACCAAAATTTAATCCAGAATCAACATTGTCACCCTGAAGGTTAATTAAATTAGCGCCAACTGAAATAGACCAAGGACTTTCTGTTTTTTGTGCGTTAATGTTTGTGGTGAACAATATAAATAAGAAAAAAGCGAAACTTAAATTGTGAATATTATACATAAAATTGAATTCAAATGAGGTAGTGAAAATTCTATTTAAAAATAGTGATATTCTCTATTATGTGAAAAAAAAATGCTGTTGAAGATATTTAATCTAAATCTTTACTTGACTTAAAAATGGATGGGAATTTTTTTTCTATCCAGTCAGGTATATAATTATTATTTTTGTCTTCTTCCATTCCAGTTGCAGTAGATATGACAGCATAAAGAATAACCCCTCCTACTAAAATACCAGCAAATATAACTACTATTACAATTTCACTCATGTTGATTTATTTTTTATTATATTTTACAAATTACAAAAAATTAAAATAAGCATTAGGCTATTGAAATAATAGTTAATTATATAAATATTTCATTAAATCTTTTTTCAAAACATTTGAAAGATAAAAAAGTAATTTTTCTGCTTTTTTTTTGAATAAATATTCGGAATTAAATACATTTTGTTTGTCTTCTCAATTTAAAGAAGCGTAAGATCTTTTCATCTTCAAAATAGGGCTACCATTTTGTTTCAATAGAGATGTTTGTCAAAAACAATATAATAGCAAAAACTATAACTTTCATTTAATTATGATAAAAAACATATTACTATAAATTTACTAAATTATCAAGAAAGAAATATCTTAATCCTCAAAAACTCCTCGTAAATTCAAATACACTTATTTATAATTAAAAATCAATTTTGTATTTTAATAAAAAATATTAGAAAAATGAAAAAATCACTTTTAATCATTCCCTTTTTAGCATTTGAAATAATTTTTTCGCAAAATTTTGAATCCAAATGGATGAAAGGAATAGCCCCCAGAAATATTGGTCCAGGAGGAATGAGTGGTCGTGTAACAGCAATAGATGTTGTTAATGAAAACAGACAAGTCATTTATGTAGGAACTGCTTCGGGTGGAATCTGGAAATCTAGTAGTGGTGGTGTGAGCTGGAATCCAATTTTTGATGATCAGGATACTGCATCTATTGGTGCAATAGCAGTTCAACAATCTAATCCTGATGTAATATGGGCAGGAACTGGAGAGGGTAATCCAAGAAATAGCCTAAATGGTGGTTACGGAATATTTAAATCTCTAGATGCAGGAAAAACATGGAAATCTATGGGACTTGAAAAAACTAGGCATATACATAGAATTATAATTAATCCAACGAATCCCAAAATCATATATGTTGCAGCTATAGGATCACCCTGGGGTGCACATCCTGATCGTGGTGTTTTTAAAACTAGCGACGGTGGAGAAACATGGAAAAAAATTCTATATACTAATAATCTTTCCGGTGCTGCTGATTTAGTTATGGACCCAATAAATCCTAATAAATTAATTGTCGCTATGTGGGAACATAAACGCGATCCATGGTTTTTTAAATCAGGAGGTTTAGGAAGTGGTCTTTTTATAACTATTGACGGAGGTAAAAATTGGACAAAAAAAACATCAAAAGATGGATTACCGGAGGGCAATCTCGGAAGAATAGGAATAGCCATAGCAAACAACAAACCCAATATTGTATACGCATTAATAGAGGCAAAAAAGAATGCGCTTTACAAGTCATCTGACGGTGGCTCTAAATGGATAAAAGTAAATGATAAATCAGATATAGGTAATCGACCTTTTTATTATTCAGATATTTTTGTAGACCCTAATAATGAAAATAGAATTTATTCTGTGTTTACTTATGTTAATATTTCAGAAGACGGTGGAAAAAACTTTAAAGAACTAATGCCTGCTTATAATGTAGATAACGGTGTTCATCCTGATCATCATGCATGGTGGATTCATCCTGAAGATGGATCTTTTATGATCGATGGAAATGATGGTGGTTTAAATATTACAAGAGATGGCGGATCGAACTGGCGATTTATAGGTAATATTCCTGTTGCACAATTTTATCATATCAATGTAGATAATGAATTTCCATATAATGTTTACGGAGGAATGCAAGATAATGGATCTTGGAGAGGTCCAGCTTATGTCTGGAAAACACAAGGGATTCGAAATTCTTATTGGCAAGAAATAGCTTTCGGAGATGGATTTGATGTAGTTCCTGATAAGAATAATTCAAGATATGGTTATGCAATGAGTCAACAAGGAAATGTTTCAAGGTATGATTGGCAAACTGGAAATAATTACTCAGTAAAACCTACACACTCAGATCCAAACTTAAAACTACGTTTTAATTGGAATGCTGCGATTAATCAAGATCCTTTTGAAAACAACACTATATATTTCGGAAGTCAATTCGTTCATAAAAGTATAGACAAAGGAATAACGTGGGGAGTAATTTCTCCAGATCTTACCACTAATGATTCTGAAAAACAAAATCAAAGTGAAAGCGGAGGACTTACTTTAGACGCAACTGGAGCTGAAAATCACTGCACACTTTTAGTCATTGAAACTTCTACAATTCAAAAAGATTTAATTTGGACAGGATCAGATGATGGGCGTGTGAATCTTACTCAAGATGGAGGGAAAAAATGGAAAGATGTTACTAAAAATATCAAAAATTTACCTAAAGGCAGTTGGATTTCACAAATTAAAGCTTCAAATAAAAAAGGAGGAAATGCTTTTTTGGTGGCAAACGACTATCGGAGATTCAATTATACCCCATATGTATATAGAACAACTAACTATGGAAAATCTTGGGAACGTATTGTTAGTGATAAAGATGTTAAAGGTTTTACATTAAGTATTGTAGAAGATATTGAGACTGAAAAATTATTGTTTTTAGGTACTGATGATGGTCTATATTATTCACTAGATGCAGGTGAAAAGTGGACTAAATTTCATCCTTCAGTATTTCCTACAGTTTCAACTAAGGATTTAATCATTCACCCGAGAGAACATGACTTAGTTATAGGTACTTTTGGAAGAGCCGCATGGATTCTTGATGATATTAGATCTTTGAGAGAATTAGCTAAAAATCCTGAAATTATAAAAAATAAATCTCATTTATTTAAACCTCCAACAGCTTATTTGGCAAAATACCAACAACCTACAGGCTCTAGATTTGGCGGAGATGCAATTTATAATGCAAAAAATAGAAAATCAGGAAGTATGCTTACATATTTCTATAAGGTTATACCAGAAAATAGTGAAATAAAAACTGTCAAGAATAAAAAAAAGAAGACTGATTCTCTAATGCTCAAAATTTATGATGGTGAACAATTGATTAGAACTCTAAAGAAAAAAACACCAAAAGAGACTGGTCTTTATCGATGGCAATGGGCTTTGAACGAAAAGGGAATTCAGCGCCCATCTAGGTCAAATGAAAAATTAAAATCAGAACCAAAAGGAGTAAAAGTTAAACCCGGAATATATAAAGTTGTACTTGAAAACGAAAATCATAAATCAGAGACTTGGTTAGAAGTTAAAACTGATCCAAGGATTGAGATATCTGAAAAAGGGCTAGAGGATAGTTATAATTATAGCAAAAAAATTGAATCATACACAAGCCTAGTTTTAAATGCAGTAAATCAACTTAAAGATAGCAAGAGAACTTTAGATACGTATCAAAAAAAAATTAATGCAAAAGATAATGAAGTTTTTAAAGAAATTTTATCAGAAATAAAAGATTCAATTAAAATTATAGAAAGTTTACTGGATAATTATCTCGGAAAAGAAGATGAACGACAAGGAATTGTTAGAAATCAAGAAAATAGTGTGATGAAAAGGATCAACATTGCTTCAAGATATATTAAGTCCAGACCAGCAGGTATATCTTCAAATGAAGAACGATTAATTATTAATGCTTACAATGATTTAAATTTAATGATTGATAATACCAATAAATTTTACACTAAAAACTGGGAGGATTTAAAAATAAAAATTGAATCAATAGAGTTTTCTGATTTCAAGCTTATTGAAAAATTTGAAGTTAATTAAAGGAAAGTTTTTATTGAATATTAAAAAAAGACTAATCAGCTATTCTTTTTAATATAAAAAATCTGTTTTACAGACTTTCAATTTTATTATGTGACCCAGGGAGGGTTCGAACCTCCAACCCTCAGAATCGAAATCTGATATTCTATCCAGTTGAACTACTGGGCCTTTTAATGACGTTAATTACTCATTACAAAAATAACATTTAATAAACTGTTAAAAACATATTAAGAAGATAATTTGTTTTTAATGATGGTGGAAATCGTTTTACCATCAGCTTTACCCATCAATTTTTTAGAAGCGATTCCCATTACCTCACCCATTTCTTTCATTCCAGAGGCTCCAGTTTCAGCAATAATATCTTCTATAACTTTTATTATTTCAGATTCAGAGATTTGTTCTGGTAAAAAAGTAGAGATAACTTCAGCTTGAGATTCTTCTGACTCAGCCAAATCGGGACGGTTTTGGTCTCTGAAAATTATCGAACTTTCTTTTCGCTGTTTCACTAAACGTTGCAATAATTTAATAGCTTCTTCATCATTAATTTCTGCTGAACCCGAAGAGCTAGTTTGTATAAGTAATAAAGCCGATTTAATGGCTCTCAAAGACTCAAGCTTAATTGTGTCTTTAGCTCGCATGGCATTTTTTATTTCTTCAGATAAATTATTTAAAATTCCCATATATTTATATTAATCAACATTATCATGTAAAAAAGAATTGTTAGATCTCAACTGTAAATCATCATTAGCATCAGAATCCAAAGAAAGTCGAGAAGGAGTCTCAGGGATTGTGTTTTCTATTTCCAATCCTTGACGTTTATATGCAGGTTGATTTTCCATATCTTCTATTTTTTGTAATTGATGTTTAAATTTATAATTAAAAGCCTTTAAATGTTCTGTCCTTTTTTCATTTTGATTTTCTATAGTCTCATTAATTGACTGCTCAAAAGGATCTGAATTGTTTTTTTTATCATTCACCTTCAAGTTAGATTCAGAGATTGGCTTTTTTTCTTTTAATTCAAACTTTACATCTAAAGCAATTTCATCTAAATCCTTTTTAATATTTTCATTTGCTTCAAAAAAATCATCATCATTCAGATTCAGTTTGCTCTCAGTATTATTTTCACTTTCATTAAAGGGCAACTCAAAATCAAGTTGAATTTGATTCTCTTGATCTAAAAATTCTGGATCTACAACTTCTATCTCAGAAATTAGAGAAGAGACATCATTAATGATAAATTCACCATTATAAATGTTTTTATCTCTATTTTCATCAATTATGTCTTGAGTTTGGATTAAATCATCATTCAACAAATTTTCTTGATGACTTTTCCCTAGGTTACTTATTTCAAAATCTTTTGAATGATTTGAATCAATTTTGTCTACCACAAACTCCTTAGTTGTTTTGTCATTTTCGTCAACAAAATTTGGATCATTAATATCTGAAATAATTTCATTTGATATTTCTGAAATCTCATTGTTTAGTGGTTTTTTTAATAATGGAATTCCATTAGGCACTACCTCAAAATCAACTTCTAAATCATAGACAACCTCACTCATTTCAACCAATTCTTCATCTAATTTTTTAATTGGCTTTTCAAAACCAAGAAGAGAAGGTTCATTCTTTACTTCATCTAAAAAGTCAAATGGATTCACTGAAACAGACACTTCCTTTTTATCATCAAGATTATGTTCTAACTTTTGATCATCTTCAAGAGTATGTATTATTTTCTTTGCCTCGGTATTAGAGATTTCATTCTGTTGCTCTTTACCAAACCCTGTTGCAATGACAGTAACTGAAACTTCATTTCCAAGAGATAAATCTTCACCAACTCCCATGATGATGTTAGTTTGATTACCTGCTTCTGCTTGAATATAATCATTGATTTCTCCTATTTCATCAATGGTGATTTCCTCTGAGCCCGAAACTATTAAAAGTAATACGTTTTTACATCCAACAATTTTATTATCATTGAGTAAAGGTGAATCTAATGCCTTGGAAATTGCTTCTTGAGCACGGCTACTGCCTGAAGCAGAACCTGAGCCCATAATCGCAGTACCTGAATTTGTTAGTACAGTTTTAGCATCTTTTAAATCAATATTTTGGGTGTAATGATGAGTAATAACTTCGGCAATTCCTCTTGCAGCAGTCGCTAAGACTTCATCCGCTTTAGCAAATCCAGCTTTAAACCCTAGATTACCATAAACTTCACGTAATTTATTATTGTTAATTACTATCAAAGCATCCACTGATTCTTTGATTTTTTCTAAACCATTTTGAGCTTGCTCCAGTCGTAATTTTCCTTCAAACTGAAAAGGCATAGTTACAATTCCAACTGTCAAAATATCTAAGGACTTTGCCATTTGTGCAATTACAGGAGCTGCACCAGTTCCAGTTCCACCTCCCATACCTGCAGTAATAAAAATCATTTTAGTTTGAGTAGATAAGATTGAGTAGATTTCTTCCTGACTTTCTTGAGCTGCTTTTGCTCCAACCTCAGGGTTTGCTCCAGCTCCAAGACCTTCAGTTAAAGTAGCTCCAAGTTGAATTTTAGTGGGAACACCACTTTCAGCTAAAGCTTGGGCATCAGTGTTACTGATAATAAAATCTACACCTTTTATTCCTTGTTGAAACATATAATTGATAGCGTTACTCCCTCCCCCACCAACTCCGAGAACTTTAATTACGTTACTTCTATTTTTAGGTAAGTCAAAAGTAATACCCTTAATTTCTTCTTGATCCATATTTAATTTATTATGCGTTATCTAGAAATTCTTTTAGTTTCTCTCCAAAGCGATCTAAAATAGATTTACGTTTTATTTGAACCTCATCAACTGGAGTCTCTTTTTGAAAATTAAAATCTTCTTTTTGATTTGGTTCCGGAATATAATCTGAAAAAGGATTATGCTCCAAAGCATTCATTAAAAGTCCAACTGCCGTTGCAAAAAGTGGGCTTGATACACTTTCTTGGGTATCACCTGCCAAATGCTCGCTAGGATAACCCACACGTGTATCCATACCGGTTATGTATTCAGCCAACTGTTTTAAATGCTTCAGCTGACTTCCACCACCTGTAAGAACAATTCCTGCTATTAATTTCTTCTTTTGATCATTGTGACCATAGTTCTTGATCTCCATGTAAACTTGTTCAATAATTTCAACTACACGAGCGTTAATTATTTTAGAGAGTGTTTTAAGCGAAATTTCTTTAGGGTCTCTACCTCTTAGTCCGGGAATTGAAACAATTTCTGTATCTCGATTTTCACCTGGCCAGGCTGAACCAAATTTAATTTTCAATAATTCAGCTTGCTTTTCAATAATAGAACAACCTTCTTTTATATCTTCAGTAATCACATTTCCACCAAAAGGGATAACTGCTGTATGACGAATGATTCCATCTTTAAAAATCGCTAAATCAGTCGTTCCACCCCCAATATCTATCAATGCGACACCAGCTTCTTTTTCTTCAAAACTTAAAACTGCTTCTGATGAAGCTAGGGGTTCCAAAGTAATATTTGCCATATTTATTCCCGCACTTTTTATACAACGTCCTATGTTTTTTATAGAGGAAACCTGACCCACAACAACATGAAAATTAGCTTCTAAACGTCCACCATGCATTCCAATAGGTTCCTTTATCTCTCCTTGACCATCTACCTTAAACTCTTGAGGAAGTACATGTATTATTTCTTCACCAGGTAACATTACTAATTTGTAAACTTGTTGAATTAATTTCTGGATATCATCATCATTAATAACTTCCTCAGGATTTTCCCGGGTAATATAATCACTATGTTGTATGCTCCGTATATGTTGTCCCGCAATTCCTACCACCACATCACTGATTTCACAGCCAGAATTAGACTTTGCTTCTTCAATAGCTTGTTGAATGGATTGGATAGTTTGGGTAATATTATTAACAACACCTCGGTGTACGCCTAAACTTTTAGATTTACCCATACCAAGTATTTCTACTTTATCAAATTCATTTTTTTTTCCTACCAATGCAACAATTTTGGTAGTACCAATATCGAGTCCAACAGAAATATTTTTTTGTTCCATAATTTTAAGGCTTTGAAGCAACTACTTGATTCTCGTAGGTTAAATTAATTTTTTCATATCCAATTAAAGAGTCTTGAACATTTTGGATTGCACAAAATATTTTCAACTTATTTATTTTTTCTTTTAGTTTAGAGACATTTCCAAGAACAACTTCAAAAGAATAAGATTTTAGTTGAATACTATATTCAAAATCTTGAAATGAAATATTCTTTAATTCGTGTTTCAAAAAAGAATCTGCTTTAAGTTTTTTAACCAATGTGGCTGTCATTTTAAGAGTTTCTGAACTTACCTCACTTAAATATGACGGATATTCAATACTATCTATGGCTTTATAAGCAAATGAAACTCCATTTTGATCTACATAAAGAGGAGGCTTTGATGCTGTCTGAAAAAGTGGAGTTCTCTCAGTAATGCTAATCGATAATTTACCCTTTGGAAGGATAAAAACCTCAGCATTTTCAACTTCAGGAGTACTTTCCAGTTGAGTTTCAAGCATATTCAAATCTAAACTTTCTTTATCTTTAATAAACTTTGATATTACTTTTTGTGTTAACAATTTATTAACTAAATCTGAATTTAAAAAAAATGGGTTATGTGTAAATATAATTTGCACCTCCTCGTGTTTTCGTGATTCATTCTTATGGTTTGAAAACCAAAAAATAAAGCTAAAAATAAAGCCTACAAAAATCAAAAACAGAAGTGTTTTATTAATTTTCATTGTTTTTTAAATTGATTTTTTAAAAATTCCACCTCTACACCAATATCACCAGCACCTAAAAACGCAAATAAAGTTGCCTCACTAGCTTCCATTGTTGATTTAATTTCTGATTTTTTTATTAATTTTTTATTTTTATGTACCAAATCATTTATCATTACTTGAGAATTTATTCCTAAAATTGGATCTTCTCGTGCAGGATAAATGTCTAATAATATTACCTGGTCAAATTCTCCTAAAGCATCTAAAAATTCATTATAAAAATCTTGTGTCCTAGAAAATAAGTGAGGTTGAAAAAAAACACAATTTTTTCTATCGAAATAAAAACTTTTGATTGTTTCCATAACACTTTTAATCTCTGTGGGATGATGCGCATAATCATCTATTACCAAAGAATTTTTCCATTCAAAGACATTCATTCTTCTAGACACTCCCGGAAAAGAAGACAATGCATTTAAAGAAGCCTCAACAGAAATATTAGCCTGGTCAGCTATTGCTAATGCGCAAAGTGCGTTTAAAATGTTATGTGCTCCTAATTCATTAAAAATAACTTTATCAAAATTACCATTAGGTGTTTTTATATCAAAACAATATCCTTTGGTTAGTTTTTGAATATTTGTAGCTATGTAATCAGCAGGGACATCAATTCCATATGTCAATCCTGTCAAAGGAACTCCATATGCTACAATTTTTGTTTGACTTATTTGATTCGAAAACTCTTCAAAGGTTTTCTTAAAAACCTCTCTAGTGCCATAAATATCCAAGTGATCAGCCTCTATCGATGTTATTCCTGCTATTAAAGGGAATAGATCAAGGAAAGATCTATCATATTCATCTGCTTCTACAATTACAAACTCATTTCCTGTGTGAATTAAGTTAGATTTTTGATTAACAAAAAACCCACCCATAAAAGAAGTGAACGCTTGTTTAGTTTGAAAAAAAATATGAGTTAATAAAGCGGTAGTTGTCGTTTTACCGTGTGTTCCAGCAACTGCCAACATTTTTTTACCATTACAAATTTCAGCTAAGAATTTTGCTCTTTTTTTTATTTGATTTCCTTGAGAAATAAAAAATGCTAATTGTGGATGATCTAGAGAAATTGCTGCAGTATAAATTATTTGTACATCGATTCCCAAAACAGATTTAGGCAATGCAGAAACTCTAGAATCGAAGACAATAGAGATTTGTTCATTTTCAAGATCCTGAGTTACAATTGAAGGAGTAAGATCATATCCAAAAACAGAATGTCCTTGCATTTTACAATATCTTGCTAAAACTGACATTCCCACCCCTCCTATACCAATAAAATAATAAGACTTTGATTTCAATAAACTCATATTAACTCAATCATTTCATTAACAATAGCTTTTGTTGCATGAGGCCTAGCCAAAGCTTTCAAGCTTAAACACATTTCAATTTGAAGGGAAGTATCCGTTACAAATTTTGTAAATATCTCTTGGAATTTTTTGTCTAAATCCTTTTCTTCGATAACGAGAGCAGCGTTAACTTTTGCAAATGACATCGCATTATGAAATTGATGATTTGCTGTCACATTGGGAGAAGGAATTAATAATATAGGCTTACCGATACAACTTAGCTCTGATAAACTTCCAGCCCCAGCACGAGAAATTATATAATCTGCTGAAGAATAAAGTTCTTCTATTTCATAAACGAATGGCTTGACAACTAAATTTTTACTAGAAAAATTTTTATATATTTCATAATATATTGCTCCACATTGCCATAAGATATTTAGGGAAAACTGTTTGAAAAATTTTATTTGTAAAGCTACAAGTTCATTGATTTTTTTTGCTCCCAAACTTCCGCCCATAATAAGAAGAGTTTTCTTTTCGGGATCTAAACCAAAAAAAGACTTAGCTTTTTTAGAATTTAAAAAACCTTCATTTATAATTGGTCGAATAGGGTTGCCCGTAATTGAGATTTTTGAACTTGGGAAATAATTTTCCATTCCATTATAAGCAACAAAAATCTTATCTGCTTTTTTGGCTAAAAGTCGATTAGTAATTCCAGGAAAAGAATTTTGTTCTTGAATTAAAGTTTTGATTTTAAGCCATTGGGCAACTTTTAAAACAGGACCACTTGCAAAACCACCAGTCCCCATAACAACTTGTGGCTTAAATTTTTTTAAAATTAAAAAGGCTTGCAAAAGACTCACTACTAACTTTAATGGGAATAGAAAATTTCTTAGCGATAGAGATCTTTGAAAACCACTTATCCATAATCCACGAATAGAAAAACCAGCTTTAGGAACCTTATCCATTTCCATTTTGCCTAATGCCCCAATAAACAAAATATCAGCATCTTTTTGTTGTAACTTCACTAAAGAAGCAATAGATATTGCAGGATAGATATGTCCTCCTGTTCCTCCTCCAGAAACTATAAGTTTAAATACTTTCACTTAGTATACTAATTGGGTTTTGTTCATCTATATCTTTAATTTCATCATTTTTATCTATTTCTTTTTTAACACTTACACTCAAAATAATTCCTATAGATATACAGGTCATCCAAGCAGAAGTTCCGCCGCTACTTATCATAGGTAAATTTTGTCCCGTCACTGGAAGCAACTGAAGAGCTACACCCATATTAATAAAAGCCTGTAAAATGATTGGAATCCCTAAGCCTATAACCATAAGTTTACCGAACTTTGTTTGAACATTATGAGCAATTACTACAATTCTAAACAACAATAATAAATACAAAATAATTAGTCCTACGCCACCTATCAAACCAAATTCTTCAACAATTATAGCATATATAAAATCAGAAGAGCTTTGAGGTAGAAAATTTTTCATACGGCTTTTACCTGCTCCTAAACCAAATATTTTACCAGAAATTATTGCTGTTTTGGCTCGATCAACCTGATAATTTCCGTCTGCACTTTCACCACTTGTGAAATTCTCTACTCTATTTATCCAGGTATCTATACGGTTTGGAAAGACTCCAGGAAAGGCTTTTATCATTAGAAAAAATAAAATCACTACGGTCAAGCCAACACCACAAACAGTTAATAAATACTTCATTGGATATCCCGCCAAAAAAGAAAGTATTAAAACCATTAAAAATATTAAAGCAGCAGTTGATAAATTTGATGGAAAAATCAATAAAACAACTAAAAAAACTGGGAGCCATAGTCTTAAAAGAGAACTCTTGAAATTAGGAATATTTTTATCTGATTTAGATAAATAATTTGATACATAAATCATTAGAACTACAGAAGCTAAAGTAGATGTTTGAAAACCCAATCCAATAACAGGGATTTTAATCCAACGACTTGCATTCGCACCTCCTATAACCGTTCCTTGAGAGGCAGTATAAATCAAAAGAAGAATCACTATTGGAAGCATTAATATAGAGATTCCTTTAAAATACTGAAATGGAATCTTATGTGCTGAAAACATTAATAAAAAACCAATGGAAAGAATTATGAAATGCTTGATTAAATAGCCCCAAGGCGTGCCCCGACCAACAACATAAGCAAGATTTGAGCTAGCGCTAAAAACAGGTAAAAATGAAAAAATGGCTAATAAGGCAAATATTCCCCATAATACCTTATCGCCTGATATTGATTTAATCATGACTTATAAATTACGTACTGCAGCTTTGAATTGGTTTCCTCTATCTTCATAATTTTCAAATAAATCAAAGCTAGCACAAGCTGGAGATAATAGAACAGTATCTTTTGGCTCAGAAACCTTACATGCAATTTTAACTGCTTCGGACATAGATTGCGTTTCAATAAATATTTCACATACTCCATCAAAAATATCCTTTAATTTAGTGTTATCAATTCCCAAACAAATAATAGCTTTTGCTTTTTTTCGAATTAAGGGTAAAAGTGATTCATATTGATTTCCCTTATCTACTCCACCAACAATCCAAATCAACTGATTATCAATACTTTCTAAAGCAAAATAAGTGGCATTAATATTTGTTGCCTTTGAATCATTTACATAAGCAACATGCTGAATAGTTAGAACCTTTTCCATTCTATGTGGAGCACCTTTAAAATGTGTTAGACTATCACGAATACTTTCCTTGCTAATATCTAATAGATTACCTATTGTTGCTGCAGCCATAGCATTAAGTAAATTATGTCTCCCTGATAATTTAAATTGAGTAGAATTAATCATAGTAATTGATTTTTGATTTTTGATTTTTATGTTTTTATTTTTAAAAGTGGTTTGGCTGTGAGATGTGTCAATACCAAATGAAATTTTTTGAGCATCAATTTTAGTTTTTTGAACTGCTGATTTTAAATGATAATCATCTATATTGAATAAGAAAAAATCACTTTTCTTTTGATTTTGAACTATTTTTAACTTTGATTTGATGTATTCATCAAAACTGTAATTATATCTATCTAAATGATCGGGTGTAATATTTGTAATGACTGATATATCTGGAACAAAATCCTGTATATCATCCAATTGAAAACTACTAATTTCTAATACATAATATTCATAATCAGAGTTTGCAACTTGCAGGGCAAAACTTTTTCCTATATTGCCTGCAAGACCGACATTAAAACCAGCGTTTTTTAAAATTTCATAAGTCAATAAAGCAGTGGTAGTCTTACCGTTTGTTCCTGTAATTCCAATAAGAGTTGCATCTGTATATTGAGAAGCAAATTCTATTTCAGAAATAATCAGAATCCCATGCCTTTTTAAATCCTGTATAAGTTTAATATGGTTTGGAATACCTGGGCTTTTAATCACTAATTGAGCATCAAGCATTTCATCTAATGTATGCTGACCAGATTCCCAAGAAATTTTTTCTTTAAACAAGAGTTCTTGTGTATTTTTGTTTACATTGTTTTTTTCAGATAAAAAAACCTCATAGCCTTCCTTTTTACCTAAAACAGCAGCCCCAAAACCACTTTTTCCAGCACCCAAAACAACAAGCTTTTTTTTCATTATCTAAGTTTTAAGGTTACAACAGTGAGAACAGCCAGCACAATTCCTATAATCCAAAAACGGGAAACAATTTTACTTTCGTGAAAACCTAATTTTTGATAATGATGATGTAAAGGAGCCATTCTGAAAATACGTTCTCCTCTACCTGTTTTAGATTTTGTATATTTAAAATATCCTACTTGTAAAATCACTGAAAGAGTTTCAATAAAAAATACACCACATAAAAGTGGAATTAACAGTTCTTTTCTGACTATGATAGCAATTACGGAAATCACTGCGCCTATAGACAAACTTCCTGTGTCTCCCATAAAAACTTCAGCAGGATAAGTATTATACCATAAAAAACCAATTAAAGCACCTAGAAAAGCTGCAATAAAAATTGAAATTTCTCCAACATTTGGTATATACATAATATTCAAATAAGAAGCGAAATTTATGTTTCCGGAAACCCATGCAAATACTCCTAAGGCAAAGACAATTATAGCTGAAGTTCCGGCAGCTAAACCGTCAATTCCATCAGTTAAATTTGCTCCATTAGAAACCGCTGTAATAATAAAAATAACAATGGGTATAAAAATTAACCAAGTATATTGTCGAGTTTCAAAACCAAGCCAGCTAATTAAATCTTGGTAATCAAATTCATTATTTTTTAACAGAGGTATGGTAGTAAGAGTAGCCTTAATGTTTTGACTAATACCAGCTGAATCTATAGAATTTTCAATAGTATCTACAAGAATGCTTTCTGAACGAATAGTAACATCTGAATGAAAAAACAAGACGGCTCCCACCAGTATTCCTAAGATAATTTGTCCAACTATCTTAAATTTACCTTGAAGTCCATCTTTCTTTTTTTTAAAAATTTTAATATAATCATCAACCCAACCAATGAAACCCATCCATATCAGTGTTGTCATTAGAAGAATTATGTAAATATTTTCTAATTTTGCTAAAAAAAGTACAGGAATAAGAGTACTCAAAATAATAATAAGACCTCCCATAGTAGGAGTTCCTTCTTTTTCTTTTTGTCCTTTTAAACCCAAATCTCTGATTGATTCTCCTATTTGTTGACTTTTTAAATATTTAATAATTTTTTTTCCAAAAATGAGTGATAAACTCATTGAAAGAATTACTGCTAAAGAAGCTCTAAATGATATGTACTGAAACACACTAGCTCCAGGGAGTTGATATTGATTTTCCAAAACTTCAAACAAATAATACAACATAATCAGTTAGTCTTTAAAAAAATATTTTGCTGTTTTCATATCATTGAAAGGAATTTTTTCTCCTTTAATTTCCTGATAAGTTTCATGGCCCTTGCCTGCGATCAATACAATATCTCCTTCTTTAGCCAATTGGCCAGCCATCGCAATAGCTTCTTCTCTCAAGGTTATTTTGAGCACTTTTTTAAAATGCTCCGCTGGGACACCTTTAATAATTTCAGAAAGAATAATGCTTGGCTCTTCGTCACGAGGATTGTCTGAAGTAAATATCACTTTATCACTTAATTCAACTGCCAACTTACCTATTAATGGTCTTTTTTCTTGATCTCTGTTTCCTCCACAACCTACAACTGTTATCAGACTTTCGTTTCTAGTTCGAATGATATTGATTGTTTTTAATACACTTTCCAAAGCATCTGGTGTATGAGCATAGTCAATCACGATCGTTACTTTATTTGAAGTTTGAAATATCTGAAACCTTCCATCAACACTATTTAAATCACTAATTCTTTTTAGGATATCCAAAGGCTTCATCCCCAAAAGAATAGCTGTTCCATAAACTGCTATTAAATTTTGAGAATTAAATTTTCCTATCAACTTAGTCCAAACCTCTTGTGATTGAATCCTAAGTAACATTCCGGAAAATTCACATTCTAAAATTTTGATTTGGTAATCGGCATTATGATTAGTAGCGTATGAGTACTTTTTAGCCCTAGTATTTTGCAACATAAAAGAACCGTTTTTATCATCTAAGTTGGTTAATGCAAACGCTGTTTTTTGAAGTCCATCAAAAAATAATTTTTTAACATCTCTATAGGATTTAAAGTCTCCATGATAATCTAAATGATCGTGAGTAATATTTGAAAAAATACCTCCAGAAAAAGTCAATCCCTCCAAGCGAAATTGAGCTAAACCATGAGAAGAAACTTCCATAAAACAATGAGATACTCCCGCATCTAACATAAGTCTCAAGTGTTTATTAATCGTTACTGAATCTGGTGTAGTAAGTGTGGTGTTTAATATTTTTTTATCGTAACAAATTTTTACTGTGGAAAGCAATCCACTTACATATCCTTCTTTCGAAAACAATTCATAAAGTAGACTTGATATCGTTGTCTTACCATTAGTTCCTGTAACACCTACCAAAGTCAATTGACTTGAAGGATTATTATAAAAATTTGAAGCAATTATGCCCAAGGCTTTAGAAGAATTAGAAACAAGTACATATACTATTCCTTTTATTCGATGTAAAGGAAGCTGTTCACAAACAATTGATTGAGCTCCATATTCAATAGCTTGAGAAATAAAGTCATGCCCATCATATAAAATACCTTTTTTAGCAACATACATTGAATTTTTAATCACATTTCTACTATCGAATATTACCGCTACTACTTCAGTAGAGGTTTTCCCAATAACTCCATCTATATCTACACGATACAATAAGTCTTGAACCGTTTTCATCGAAGTGATATTTTTATGGTTTTTGCTTTTTTAAATTTTGCGTCTATTTGAAAAGACTGACGACTAACGAAATGATTAACTTCAACTTCTGAAAGACCTTGGTGAAGTTTATTTTGGGTTTTTTTTTGATTTGATATATGATTAATTAATTCTGAAGCTTTTAAATTTAATTGATGAGGAATATTATTAAATATTTTTTTTGCAATAGCCTTAAATACTGGTGCTGCAACAGTTGCCCCATAATATCCCTTTTTCTTGTCTGGCCTATGGATTACAACTATACAAGAATATTTAGGCTGATCAGATGGAAAATAACCTACAAAACTGGCGATATACTGAATGTTTTGAGTTGTGTAATCTACTTGACAAGTTCCGGTTTTTCCAGCCATAGTAAGAAAAGGATCTTTAATACTGTATGCTGTACCCCATTTTTTATCTACTACATTAAACATCATACTTTGGACTTTTCTTAAGGTTTCTAATGAACAAACTGAAGGATTTAAAATTTGTTTTGAAAACACTTTTGTTGGAATATTTCCAAAGTTGCTAATTTGTTCTAAAAATCTAGGCTTAACCATTTCGCCTCCGTTGGCAATAGCATTATAATAGGTAAGGGTTTGTAGAGGAGTCAGACTAATACCATAGCCATAAGCCATCCAAGGAAGGTCTAAGCCATCCCAGTCAGCATCAGTTGGATAAGGTATTTTTGGTTGCCCTTCGCCTAGAATGGGTAATCCTAGCTGTTTATTTAAACCCACGTTATATAAACGATCTACAAATTTTCTTGGATTATTCTTATAGTTATCGTAGATAATTTTGACTAGGCCAACATTAGAAGAAACTTCAAAAGCCTTAGCTGCACTTATTGTCCCGAAACCACCGCGTTTAGAATCTTTAACTTGATATTTACCAAAAAACATCATTTTACCATTTCCTGTTTCTATTGGAGTATCCACATCAATAACCTTATCTTCTAAAGCTGCTACCATACCCATCAATTTGAACGTTGACCCAG
This sequence comes from uncultured Flavobacteriaceae bacterium, assembly GCA_913020075.1. GTDB lineage: Bacteria > Bacteroidota > Bacteroidia > Flavobacteriales > Flavobacteriaceae > MS024-2A. The sequence continues at coordinate 13,277 of CAJWAE010000010.1, read as the reverse complement.
GCTCATGAGCTTCCCCTACAGCATAATTCAGTTTTTCAAAATACCTGCCATCATCTGTTCTACCCAAATTCACTATTGCTTTAACTGCACCTGTTTCGGTCTCCATCACTACAACTGTTCCATGCTCTGCTTCAAATCTCTCTAATTGACCTAACAAAGCATTATGTGCTATATCCTGAATATTTACATCAATAGTGGTGTGCAAATCATAGCCTTCTGTAGGTTCTTTTTCATTAGCATCACTTATTGGTTTCCACTGTCCATTTGCAATCTTTTGTTTTAACCTTAATCCAGAATCACCTCTTAAATATTTAGAAAAAGCTCCTTCTAGTCCTACTCGAAAATAGGTCCCATCTTTATCCTTCTTTTCATATCCAATTGTACGTTCAGCTATTTTTCCCAAGGGATGCTCTCTTTTAATTTGATGCTCTACAATTAACCCACCTCTATAGGTACTACCTCTAAACATTGGAAAAGTTTTATAACGTTTATATTCAGAATAAGAAAGGTTTTTAGCAATAGGCCAATACCTGCTCTTCTGAATTCTTGCTTTTTCCAGACCTTGAATCACTTTTAAAAAATCTGTACCTGTAAAAGATGATATTGAATCTGCCAATGCATTTTTATTCAAATCAAAATATAACTTAGAAGGAACTATAGCATCCCAATGCAGTTCGTATCTGGGAACTGAGGTAGCTAAAATATTTCCGTCAGAAGCATAAATATTACCTCTACTAGGCTCTAATACAACATTTTTAATGATTTGATTAGAACTGAATTCGACCCCATCACTGTCAAAATAAAATTGAATATAAATCAGCTTTGCAATTAAAACAACGGCAAAACAACCCAAAAATGAGACCAATAGATAAAGTCTTGACATAACAGATGAAGTTGAATCTTTTTTATCAGTCATTAATAATATTAATTTTAATTGGCGGTGTGCCAGCAGGTCCAACGCCCATAGTTCTTAACACTTTTATTACAGTTGATTCTTTTTTCAGCACTAAAAGTCTTTTTTTGATTGCCACAAAGTCACTTTTAAGCACTTTAATCTCATTGTTCAACTTTGCTATCTCAAATATTTTTCGGTCTGCAGCATGACCACTTCCAATCATTACCAAAGCCAATGCTGACATAAACAGAATCATTCTCCAGTTTCTAAAGGCGTTTTCCTTTAATAAAAACTCAATGTTTAGTATTGACAACAATCGATTCATATCTTTTCTGCAATTCTTAATTTAGCACTACGAGCCCTACGATTTTCATTGATTTCTTGAGCAGAAGGAATTATCAACTTTCCTATTTTTTTTAAAGGTTTTATTGGATTTCCATAAAAATCTTTTTTCAATTCACCTTCAAAACTTCCTGTTTGAAAATATCTTTTAACTAGACGATCTTCTAGTGAATGATATGATATACAGACCAATCTTCCCCCTGGTAACAAGATTTCTTTGGCTTGTTTTAAAAATAATTTAATAATCTCCAACTCGTCATTGACTTCTATTCGAATTGCTTGAAAAAGCTGTGCTAAGATTTTTTTTTCAAACTTTTTTGGAATTAAAGGATTAACAATATTAATAAGATCTAAAGTCGTGTTGATATCAGATTTGTCTCTTTTCGATACAATAGCTCTTGCAATGGCCTTTGAATTTTTCAATTCTCCATACTGGAAAAATATTCTCATCAAATCCGATTCTGTATATTTATTTATTACGTAATGTGCATTTAAATCCTGAGATTGATTCATTCGCATGTCCAAACGACCTTCTGCTCGGATTGAAAATCCTCTTTCTTGAGTATCGAATTGATGAGAAGAAACTCCAAAGTCAGCTAAGATTCCCATAACACCATCTACATGGTGGTATTTCAAATATTGCGATAAGTAACTAAAGTTAGATGCTATAAATTCAAATCTAGGATCATCAATTAAATTGTCTGAGGCGTCTAAATCTTGATCAAAACCTAGTAATCTTCCCTCTTCATTTAATTGTTTCAAAATTGCTCTGGAATGACCCCCACCGCCAAAAGTAACATCAACATAAACTCCATTGGGAGAAATATTCAACCCATCAAGTGTTGCTTTAAGTAAAACCGGATTATGATATTTTGTCCTCATTTTTATCACCCATAACCTCTTCAGCTAGATCACCAAAATCAAGTGTAGCTTCATTAATTGCTTTTTCATATAACGTTTTATCCCAGATTTCAAGAATATTTACAGTAGACGACACAACAACTTCGTTTTTTATCTTTGCATGTTTCAACAAGTCTCTTGGAATCAAAAGCCTTCCGGAATTATCCATGTCAATAGTTTTTACCCCCGCAGTGTAGCGACGAATAAAATCATTGTTCTTTTTGTTAAACCGATTTAATACGTTAATTTTTTCCATCAAATTTTTCCACTCTTTCATAGGATAAAATTCTAGACATGAGTTAAATACTGAACGTTTCAAAACAAAACCTTGAGAAACAACGTTTGTCAATTGCTTTTTAATTGCAATTGGCATCATGATGCGCCCTTTAGCATCAGCTTTACATTCATATGTACCTATAAAATGATGCACTTAAAATTATTCTTGATTAAATTCAAATATAAAAGATATTTACCACATTTTACCACATTTTACCACATTGTTAATAAGTTTGCTTTACGTTCTCGTTATTTTAAGCTGATTATAGAGATTTAAATAAAACAAAACACTAAAATTGAAATGTCTATATTTGAAATTTAAATTTTGATAATAACTCATATGAATAACCAGATTGTTCAGGAAAAGGACTTTCGATATATAGAATCTGGAAAAGGTCAACCTATCATTATTCTTCATGGTCTAATGGGAGGACTAAGTAATTTTCATAGTGTTTCAGATTACTTTTCCAAAAAAAAATATAAGGTAATAATACCAGAATTACCAGTTTATAGCCAACCTGTTTCAAATACTTCAGTTAAATCATTATCTGAATTTTTACTTGAATTTATTCAGTTTAAAGAATTACAAAATGTTATTCTTTTAGGGAATTCCTTGGGTGGACACGTAGGATTACTTTTTACAAAAAACTATCCTGAGTTTGTCCGTGGATTAGTTATAACAGGAAGTTCAGGATTATATGAAAATAATATGGGAGATGGATACCCAAAAAGAGGTGATTATCAATATATTAAGAAAAAAAGCGAAGATGTTTTTTATGATCCAAAAACAGCTACTAAAAAAATTGTTGACGAAGTATTTGAATCAGTTAATGATAGAAATAAATTAATCAGGACTTTGGCTCTTGCTAAAAGCGCTATTCGTCATAATATGGCTAAAGAATTACCCAAAATGAAAACCCCAACAGCTATAATTTGGGGCAGTCAGGATAGCGTGACACCTCCCAAAGTAGCTGAAGAATTCAATGAACTTCTCCCTGATTCAAATCTATATTGGATCGATAAATGTGGTCATGCGCCAATGATGGAACACCCTGATCGATTTAATGAAATTTTGGAAAGTTGGTTTACTTTAAGAAAATTCTAATTTCTGTATGTTAGTTCAATCTGCCAATTTCGTAATCAGCAATACGGAGGTTTCCAAGTGCCCTAAAGAAAATCTCCCTGAATATGCATTTATCGGACGATCTAATGTTGGTAAATCTTCACTAATAAATATTCTTTGCAATAAAAAAAATCTTGCTAAAACCTCATCTAGACCTGGGAAAACTCAATTAATAAATCATTTTTTAATAAATGATAATTGGCATTTAGTTGATTTGCCCGGTTTTGGATATGCTAGGGTTTCCAAAACCAAAAAAAAAATATTTCAAAAATTTATAACTAACTATTTCAAACAGAGAAAGCAACTAGTTTCGGCTTTTTTACTTATTGATATTCGCCATGAACCTCAACCTATAGATCTTAACTTCATGCGGTGGTTAGGTGAAAATCATATTCCTTTTTCTATTATTTTTACAAAATCCGATAAACTAAAACCAAGAGTAATAGAGCGGAATATAAAAGAATATTCTGAAAAAATGCTAGAAAATCATTGGGAAGAAATGCCTCAAACATTTATCACATCCTCACTCCATAAGACCGGAGGAGAAGAAGTCTTAAAATATATTTATTTTCTTAATGAGAGTTTTCTTGAAAAATAATAATCTAATTTTTCTTTAACTTTAGTTTATCAGCGAAATAATCACAGAAATCCTTCATAGTAGCTGTCATTTTTTCATCTTTTGTCGCTTCATAAAATGTTTCGCTTAAAGACACTAATGTTTGATGAAAAAAAAGATGCATTTGGTCTAAAGGCATATCCTTAACCCATAAGTCCATTTTTAAAGTTTCTTGCTCTTCAGGATCCCAAAATGAAAGTAACATAGCTTTAGTGACCATATTGCTTATTCCACCGTCTGGAGCAGACCATTTCATTTTTTCAGGTACGTTGTTTTCATCCAGACTAATATCAATCTTAATCTCTGTTTGTTTTTGAACTGCCATTATCTGTTGGGTTTATATTTTGATAAATTAAATAGTTTTTGCGCAGGAAGCTTTATAAGTTCTTTAATTGTCGTTTTAGGATATAAATCTATATAACTTTTAATTATTTGCCACCCCATCCATTTGCCTATACCTCCAGGAGTTTGATTATCGAGTTGTAAATAAAATTTGGAAAAAGGCGAAGGGTCAATAAAACGCTGTACCCATTCAGGATCAGTATTATACAAAATTTGTTTTTCAATAAAATATTTCCAAACATACAATTCATTTTCTTTTGCCCAAGTCAGTTCGTTTTCTAAATAAGAAATCTTTATTGCCTCAGAAGCATGAGTCTGAACTAAATCTTGAACATATAGTTTTTTCCCTTCATAGATTAATTGAGCCAAAAAGGTTCTATCCTCTGGGGGAGGAATCGTATATGTTCCAAATTTATCTACTATTTGTGTAAGGATGTATTTTTTATCCAATTCTTTTCTAATATAACCAGGTATTCCATCATATAATGAATTATTAGCTCCTAAAAAAGTGTCAAAAGAAAGTAATAACAAACTATCTGAATAAATTATTTTGATTTGATAATCAACATTATTTGTTAGTGTTATAACACGAGGAATTTTTGTTTTAGGAAAATAAAACTTTATGTGCTTGAACAAATGAGATACTTTATCCTCTAATTGAGAAGTGTCAGAAAAAACATCATTTACTTCATCCTGAAGAAGTAATTGCAAACTATCTTTTTGACGTTTTATCCATAGACTATCAGAAAACTGTTTAGGAAACAAAAAAGGATATTCATTTTTAAGAATAGGTATAACTTTGGGGTGTTGATTGTAAAACTTTAAATCAAAACGATCAAAAGAAATATCAACTGGTATTTTTTCAATTTCAGCTTCATGTTTTGAACCAGAACTACATGAATAAAAAATCAAACAAAAAATAATAAAAGAGATTCTATTTTGAAAAAATAGAAAAAAAGGGGAAAGTCTATCCTTTAGATTTTTTATCATATCTACAAATACTTTAATTTCGAACAAATTTAATAGCTATTAACGATTTAATGATGAAATCTTTTAAAAAAGTAGAAAACTATATAACAAAATGGCTCTTTTCCTATCTTAAAAACTCTAATATGAAAGGTTTTGTAGTTGGAGTATCTGGAGGAATAGACTCTGCAGTCACTTCAACACTTTGTGCTAAAACAGGAGAAAATCTCCTTGTTCTAGAAATGCCTATAAAGCAAGAAGTCAATCAAATATCAAGAGCTCAGGAGCATATATCTTGGTTAAAATCTAATTTTAATAATGTTAAATCACATACACTACCTCTTGACTCTGTTTTTGAAACATTTTCAAAAAGCCTACCCATTACACAAGATAAAGAATCTCAATTCTTAAGTTTAGCAAATACAAGAGCTAGGCTTAGAATGACTAGTTTATATTATTTTGCTTCTTTGCACGAATACCTTGTTGTTGGGACTGGAAATAAAGTTGAAGATTTTGGTGTTGGTTTCTATACTAAATATGGTGACGGTGGTGTCGATTTAAGCCCGATTGCGGATCTTTTAAAGACAGAGATTTATAAACTCGCAATTCAAATGAAAATTATTAAATCTATTCAAAAAGCAGCACCAACAGATGGTCTTTGGGGAGATGAAAGAACAGATGAAGACCAATTAGGTGCTTCATACCCTGAACTTGAATGGGCAATGGAGTCTTATAAAAAAAATGAAGATCCAGTATTATTTAATGATAGACAAAAAATTGTTTATCAAATTTATCTAAAACATCACAAACAAAATCAACATAAGATGATTCCAATACCCATATGCAAAATACCACAAGACTTACTTTAAAGGACTCTGTTTAATTTCTTAGAAAGTAGTTTTTTAAGATTTTGATACTGTATAACGTCTTCTAAGAATTCAATATGTTCAGACATTGCGTTTGATTTTTGAGCAGATTCAACTAAGCTTTTTATCTTTTGGTCAATAAGATACCTTCTAAAGGTCAGGATTGTTTCACTGACAAGTTGACCTACAGCACTTTTTCTATCTTTAACAAAAATATTTTTCTTTTCCCAATCATGTAGTTGATGTACCTCATCTGCAATTAAAATATCTGTTAGAATTTGGCCTAAATTAGGATCTGTTTGTTGAATAATTTTATCTATTTTAATTTCACCTTTGGTTTGGAAAAGTTCTATGAGCTGATTATAGAGTAATTGGAATTCAGGCTGGATTAACTCTACTTCATCTTGTTGTAAATCTAAAAAGATCTTTTCATATACCTTAGATTGAATTGTTTTAGATTCTTCAATTAAATTTCCTTCTTCGTCTGAAGTTACATAAAGTTCATTAAAAGAGGCCTCATGACTACCGTATTGCAGAAGAATACTTATAATTTGCTTCTCTAAAATAAGTAAAGGATCTGCATTATTTTTTTGATCAGGTGTTTTTTGAATTTGACTTTCTTCAGTAATTGAAGAAAACCTTTTTCTAACAGGCACATCTTTTTTATTTTGTTCCTGAGCTAAAGCATTAAACAAAACTACCTCAGAAATTTCCATAGAATAAGCACATTGCTTAATATAAATTTCTTGCTGAATAGCATCGGGGATTTTAGATATACTTTGAACAATTTCACGAATAGTAGTTGCTTTTTTTACAGGATCATTATCTGATTCTTTAAGAAGAAGATCTGTTTTGAATTGAATAAAATCCTTAGCTTCATCTTTTAAATATAATTGAATATTTTCAAGACTATTTGACTTTGCGAAGCTATCAGGATCTTCGCCTTCAGGAAAAGTACAAACTTTAACATTCATTCCCTGCTCTAAAATAAGATCGATTCCACGAATTGCAGCTCGAAGACCTGCTGCATCGCCATCAAATAATACAACAATATTAGAAGAAAGCCTTCTGATCAAGCTAATCTGACCTGGAGTAAGTGATGTTCCCGAAGAAGAAACAACATTATTTATCCCTTTTTGAAACATTTGGATTACATCAGTATATCCCTCTACCAAATAACAAACATCTTCTTTAGCTATTGCCTTTTTAGCCTCAAAAATTCCATATAAAACCTGACTTTTATGATAAATTTCACTCTCAGGAGAATTAAGGTATTTTGCTGTTTTTTTCGTATTAGAAAGGATGCGCCCTCCAAAACCCTGAATACGACCTGCCATGCTTCGTATTGGAAAAATAACCCTTCCTCTAAAACGATCTATAGCTCCCCTTTCACTCTTAATTGATAGTCCTGATTTAACAAGATATTCTTCTGTATAGCCAGATTTAATTGCTTTTTGATAAAAATGATCTATGCGTTCAGATGAATATCCCAAACCAAAAGAAATAATTGTTTCATCTGAAAAACCTCGCTCCCTCAAATAACTTAATCCAATTGCCATACCTTCAGGATATTCCCAAAGATCTTTACTAAAAGATTCTTGTGCATATTTATTGACTAAATATAGACTTTCCCTAGAGTTTGCCTTTTCTTTTTCTTCATTAGATTGCTCTGTTTCTTCGATTTCAATATTGTACTTTTTTGCCAAAAAACGTATAGCTTCGGGATAACTAAAATGTTCGTGCTCCATAAGAAAAGCGACAACATTACCACCCTTTCCACTACTAAAATCTTTCCAAATTTGCTTCACAGGTGAAACCATAAAACTAGGTGTTCTTTCTTGAGAAAAAGGACTAAGACCTTTAAAGTTAGATCCTGATTTTTTCAAAACCACAAAATCACCAATAACCTCTTCTACTCTGGCAGTTTCATAAACTTGATCTATAGTGTTTCTTGTAATCAAATAATAGTGTTTTTTATAAATTTAAAACATTATGAGGAAACCACGCGATTTTAAATAGTCTGAACTTACATTTTTCGCTCAATAACATAGTTTAACATGAGTTCTAAGGAATCTCGATATTGATTTTTAGGAAATTCATATAATAGCCGTAAAGCTTGTTTCCTGTAATCTTCCATCTTAGCTATAGCAAAATCAAATCCCCCTTTTGATTTAACTAAATTAATCAGCTCACGAACTTTAACGCTATTTTTATTATGGTTTCTTACAATATTAATTATATTACTTTTTTCAGATTTAGAAACTATATTTAGAACATGTATTAAAGGAAGAGTCATCTTTTTTTCTTTAATATCAATTCCTGTTGGTTTTCCTATTTTTTGTTCTCCATAATCAAAAAGGTCATCTTTGATTTGGAATGCCATACCGAGTAATTCTCCAAAACGATACATTTTTTTTACGTCACTAGGATCAGCATCTACTGCTTGCGCTCCCATTGCGCAACATGCAGCTAATAAAGTTGCTGTTTTCTGCCTAATAATTTCATAATAAATTTCTTCATTAATGTCTAAATCACGAGCTTTTTCAATTTGAAGTAATTCTCCTTGACTCATTTCCCTTACTGCTAAAGATATAATTTTCAATAAATCAAAATCTTCATATTCAATGGATAGTAACAAACCTTTTGAAAGTAAATAATCTCCAACTAAAACTGCAATTTTATTTTTCCAAAGAGAATTAATAGAAAAAAAACCCCTTCTCATATTACTATCATCAACAACATCATCGTGAACTAAAGTAGCGGTATGAATTAATTCAATTACAGAAGCGCCCCGATAGGCACGCTCATTAACTACACCTTTTCCTAAAAGCTTCGCGACAAGAAAAACAAACATAGGACGCATTTGTTTGCCTTTTCTTTTAACAATAAAATGAGTGATTCTGTTGAGTAGAGCTATTTTGGATGACATAGAATTGGTAAACTTTTCTTCAAAAAGTTCCATTTCATTATAAATAGGCTTTTTAATTCTCTCTACAATTTTCATATTTCCTATAAAAATACCAAATCTGTTTACTTACTTTCCATTTAAAATGTCTTTTCTTTTTTGTCCAACTTATTTGCCAGTTGCCCACAAGCAGCATCAATATCAACTCCTCTTGAACGCCGATAGGTCACCTTAATTTTAGATCTACTCAAAGCTTCTATATAAGAGTCAATAACTGATTGCGGAGCCTCTTTAAATGAAGCATTATCTATCGGATTATATTGAATGATATTTACCTTAGAAGGAATTCGTTTACATAAGCGCACCAATGCATCTATATCTTCTTTTAAATCATTTATTTCATTCCAAACAACATACTCAAAAGTAATTTTCTTTTTGGTAAAAGCATACCAGTACTCAAGAGCTTCAATGAGATCATCAAGTTTGAATTTTTTAGCAAAAGGCATAATAGTTTCACGTATTTCTTGACGTGCACTATGAAGAGATACAGCCAATCCAAACCTTACTTTATCATCAGCCATCTTACGAATCATCTTTGGCACCCCTGAAGTTGAAAGAATAATTCTTTTTGGAGACATAGCTAGACCCTCAGAATCAATAATTTTTTCAATAGCGACCATTACATTGTTATAATTCATTAATGGCTCCCCCATTCCCATAAAAACTATATTTGAAAGTGGACGATTATGATAAAGTCTACTTTGTTTATCCATTGCAACCACCTGATCATAAATCTCATCTGGGTTTAAATTACGCATTCTCTTTAGTGATGCCGTAGCACAAAAAGTACAATCTAAACTACAACCCACTTGAGACGAAACACAGGCAGTAGTTCTTTTTGATGTTGGAATCAAAACCGACTCTATAATGAAGTTATCGAAAAGTTTTACTGCATTTTTAATTGTACCATCTAAACTCCGTTGCTGTAGATCAATATTAATATGCTTAATTTCAAAGTATTTTTTTAAAAGATTACGATGATTTAAAGAAAGATTTGTCATCAAATCAAAATCATGAAATCCTTTTTGCCATAACCATTGATACACCTGATCTCCTTTAAAAGAAGGGAATCCATGTTGTCTAAAAAAAAATTGTAATTCTTCTTTAGATAAAGCTCTAATATCTTTTTTATCAATTATTTTCAAAATGAAATATAAAAAATCCGAATCAATGCGGTTTTGTGTTTTATATGACTAACATCGCATCGCCATAAGAGTAAAAATTATACTTCTCTTTTATAGCAATACTATAGGCATGTTTAATGAAATCAGGATCTGCAAAAGCTGAAACCATCATTAATAAAGTTGACTTAGGTGTATGAAAATTTGTAATCATACTATTTGCAATAGAAAAATCAAAGGGAGGGAAAATGAACTTATGTGTCCAACCATTATATTCATTAAGTAATCCTCTGGGTGAAACCGAACTCTCTAAACCACGCATTGAGGTCGTGCCTACGGCACATATTCTTCTTTTTTCTGCTAAAGCTTTATTTACTTTAGCAATAGCCAAAGCATCAATAATAAGTTCTTCAGAGTCCATTTTGTGTTTTGATAAGTCCTCAACTTCAACAGCACTAAAAGTGCCTAGGCCAACATGAAGAGTCAACTCAGCTAAATTAATTCCTTTTATTTCTAATTTTTTTAATAAATGTTTGGAAAAATGAAGTCCTGCTGTTGGAGCAGCAACAGCTCCTTCATGCTTTGCATAAATGGTCTGATAACGTTCTTGATCTTCATCTTCAATAGGACGATTAATATATTTAGGAAGTGGTGTTTGTCCTAATTCAGTAAGTTTAGTTCTAAACTCATCATAGCTTCCATCAAATAAAAATCTCAATGTTCTACCTCGAGAAGTAGTATTGTCAATTACCTCAGCAACAAGACTTTCATCTGATCCAAAATAAAGTTTATTTCCTATTCTGATTTTACGCGCAGGGTCTACTAAAACATCCCACAGACGTTGTTCTTGATTTAATTCTCGCAATAAAAACACCTCTATCCGCGCTCCTGTTTTTTCTTTATTTCCAAAAAGACGCGCTGGAAAAACTTTAGTATTATTTAAAACCATGACATCTCCTTCGTCAAAATAATTAATAACATCCTTAAAAGTATGATGCTCAATGGTTTCTTCTTTACGGTTAAGTACCATAAGTCTTGATTCATCTCGCCCAGGAGCTGGATGCTGTGCTAATAATGTACTTGGTAGTTCAAATTGAAAAGCAGATAATTTCATTTATAAATTTTAGATTGCAAATATACTATCTCAATAGGTGGTTTGTCAAGTAAAATCACATTTATCTATTCACTATTTGAAAATTAAGCTGTTTTAAGTCATCCCAAAAGTCAGGATAAGATTTAGAGACTACTTCAGAAGCATTAATCTGAATTGGTATTTTAAGAGCTAATGGAGCAAAAGCCATTGCCATTCTATGGTCGTTGTAAGTATCAATTGAACAATTTGAAATAAAATTATTATTGCTAACTAAATGTAAACTTTTGTCTGTAACTGAAATAGATGCACCCAGTTTTGAAAGCTCTACTTGTAAGGCCTCCAAACGATCAGTTTCTTTGATTTTAAGGGTATGTAAACCCATTAAATCACAGTCGACTCCAAGCCCATAGCAAGTCACTGCAATAGTTTGAGCAATATCTGGTGCTTTTGAAAGATCAAGTTTAACTTTATTTGGAAGTATCTTAGAATCTTTATTTAATACAAGTGTATCGCCTTCAAAGTGAGATTTGACACCTAAATCATTAAAAATAACTCTTAAAATAGCATCCCCTTGCAAACTCTTTTCACGATAGCTTGACAATCGAATTTCTGACTTTTTGGATAAAGCTACTATACTAAAAAAATAAGATGCAGAACTCCAATCTGACTCAATTACTTGTGTTTCAATTATTGGAATCTTCACAGGAACTACAGAAATATACTCCCCCTCAAATTTAGTTTGAATCCCAAAATTATTTAACAAAGTCAAAGTCATGTTTATGTATGGAACAGATGTCGTTTTTCCAATTAATTTAATTTGTAATCCCTTTTTTAGTACTGATCCTAAAAGAAGTAAAGCAGAAACATATTGACTACTAACATCGCCTGAAAGCATCACCTTCCCTCCACTCAGTTTTTTTCCTTGAATTCTAAGTGGTGGAAAACCCTCTTCTTTTAAATACTGAATTGAAGCTCCAAGTTCTCTTAAGGCATCTACTAATATTTTTATGGGGCGTTCTTGCATTCGATTTGAACCTGTTAAAACCACCTCTCTATCTTCCATGTTTGAAAAATATGCAGTCAGAAAGCGCATAGCTGTACCTGCGTGATGAATATCAATTAGATTAGAGGTAGATTGTAATGCTTGTTGCATTAATTGACTATCATCTGAATTTGAAATATTTTCTAGCTTAAAGCCTGAAAATAATGCCTGTAAAAGAAGTAGACGATTGGTTTCACTTTTAGAACCTGTAATATTTAAACTTCCTTCACTATTTCCATTAGGATGGCTAATTTTTATATCCATTTAAAAACTACAATTTGAGTTTAGGATTATTTTGATGACGATTATGATCTCGTTTAGTCTTGTCTTTTAATTTTTTGGTGAATGCTTCTTGTAAGTCAACTCCAGTCTGATTTGCTAAGCAAATTGCAACAAAAATGACATCAGCTAATTCTTCACCTAAATCTTTGTTTTTATCGCTATTTTTTTCAGACTGCTCTCCATATCTTCGAGCAATAATCCTAGCAACCTCTCCAACCTCTTCAGTCAGTTGTGCCATATTGGTTAATTCATTGAAATATCGAACTCCATGATTCTCTATCCATTTGTCTACCGTCTGCTGTATACTTGTAAAATCCATGATCAAAAATAATGATATTTCAAACAATCTATGAGATTGAATTAGATTAAAATAAAAGTTTCAATTCCGATAGTGAATAAACTATTGGACATTTATCATGTTTTTCTTCTCCATGTGAATTAAAATGAA
>CAJWAE010000009.1 GCA_913020075.1 uncultured Flavobacteriaceae bacterium | reverse complement strand
CATTCATAATGAAGCTTATTCATGTTTATTGCATGCCAGGAATGGCTGCAAGTCCAAAAATTTTCGAGTTCATTGATATTAAGAAACCTTTCAAGTTGCATTTTTTAAGTTGGTTCTTTCCAAATCGAAAAGAAAGTCTTAGTCAATATGCAGGAAGAATGTGTGAGCGAGTTGAATTTGATAACCCAATTCTTTTAGGGGTTTCTTTTGGAGGAGTTTTGGTTCAAGAAATGGCCAAGCATATAAAAGTTAGTCAGGTTGTTATTATTTCAAGTATCAAAACTAATTTAGAACTTCCTCTGTCAATGAGAATGGCTCAAAAAACTAATGCTCATAAATTACTTCCAACCCAATGGATTAATAATATTGATGCCTTAGTTTTATTCACTTTTGGAAAAGGGATTCAAAAACGGTTGGAGCTATATCAAAAATATCTATCTGAAAGAAATTCTGAATATTTAGACTGGGCAATAGATGCCTTAGTTAATTGGGATCAGTCCGAACTGAAAGAAAGTGTAATTCATATTCACGGTGACAAGGATACCGTTTTCACTGTTAAAAATATTTGTGAACCTTTTATTAAAATAAAGGGAGGTCATGCTATTATAATAACTCAAGCTAATTGGTTTAATAAAAATCTACCTGATATCCTTCTAAAAAATGTTTAATTTAGATTACAAATTTCAAAATAAATTTTTGCATGAAAAAAAGAGATGTCCTTTTTTTTGGACTAATAGGGTCAGTTTTTTTGCTAAGCTTCGCTCAATCAAATAAAACGTTATTCACAGCTTTTAATATTCGGGACAATATTCAGGCCTATAAAGTATATGCCTTACAACTTCCAGATTCTTTGAGTTTTTCAGGGGAAACAACACCAATAGAGGATCCTGATTTTAGAGAGCGTTTGGATAAAGAATTACTTGTAAACACTTACTGGCAATCTAATATGTTATTAATTTTAAAAAGGGCGAATAAATATTTTCCTTTAATTGAAAAAATATTAAAAGAAGAAGAAATTCCAGATGATTTTAAATACCTAGCTGTAATTGAAAGTGGACTTCAGAATGTTCGATCGCCAAAAGGGGCTAAAGGTTTTTGGCAATTGATGCCAGCAACAGCAAAAGAATATAACTTAGAGGTCAATAGTAATGTAGATGAAAGGTATCATCTTGAAAAGGCGACTCGTGTAGCTTGTGCATATTTAAAAAAAGCAAAAGAACGTTTTGGAAATTGGACTCTTGCTGCAGCTTCTTACAACAGGGGGATGAATGGAATAGACCGTTTACTAAAAAAACAAAGAGTCGACAATTATTATGATTTACTATTAAATTTAGAAACTAGTAGGTATGTATTTCGTATTCTCGCTATTAAGGAAATTATGTCAAATCATGAACGATATGGTTACGCTTTTGAGAAAGAAGACCTCTACCGTTCAATTCCTATCAGAAAAATTGGTTTAGATAGAGAAATAAAAAATCTGGCTGCATTCGCACAAGAACAAAAAATAAATTATAAAATATTGAAAATACATAATAAATGGCTCATTGAAAATCACCTTAATAACAGGTCGAGAAAATATTATGAGATTGATGTTCCAGAGCCTGGTTACTATTAAATTTTTTTCATTTGCTGTTGCATCATTTTCATTTGTGCTGAAAGCATTCCGTGTTTATCTAATTTTTTAGCTTCAGTAAGAAGTAATTGCGCCTCTCTTTTTCTTCTTTTTTGCAAATAAATACCAGCTAAACTCATTTTTGTCATTGCTAAATCATGATCCATTGACAGCCCAAGTTTTATAGCTTTTTTAAAATATTTTTCAGCTTGGGTTAGGTTCTTTTGGGAATGAATGATCCCCATCAAGTAATTATAATAGCCTTGTTGTTTGACAACTAAGTTACTTTCAATATTAGGAATCCTGGATAGCCATTTTTGAGTGCCTTCAAAATCTTGCTTTCTTAATCTCAAGAAAGAGAGGAATATAATTTCATTTTTAAAATATATTAACACAAAAATTCCAGACAGTAGAATGAGCATAATTCCATTACCAATATAATCATCAATAATTTGATAAATACCATAACTTAATGTTAGTACTGAGAGTATTATTTTTATAAATTTAGGAAACATTTTTTTTTCAAAGGTAAATAAAATCATTAGTGAAATCTTGTTTTTCTGGTTTGGAAGACAAAAAAGTTATTGTATATTTGCCTCCACTTTGTTAGGAACAGATTTCCAGTCAAATATTATTATGAAAAGAACATTTCAACCCTCAAGAAGAAAAAGAAGAAATAAACATGGTTTCCGCGAGCGAATGGCATCAGCGAATGGACGAAAAGTTTTAGCAGCCAGAAGAGCTAAAGGCAGAAAAAAAGTTTCTGTATCATCTGAACCACGCCACAAGAAATAATGTTAAAAAAAACCAATATTTGAGGTGTTACTTTTTCCAAAGTAGCACCTTTTTTTTTTATATTAACAAATCATTTTAATGCATCATGCCGAAAGTAAACTCCTTTAAAAGTGTTTTAGTAATTGGTTCGGGTCCAATTATCATTGGACAAGCCTGTGAATTTGATTATTCGGGAACTCAATCCCTTCGTTCTTTAAGAGAAGATGGAATTGAAACAATATTAATAAATTCTAATCCAGCAACTATCATGACAGATCCTACTATGGCTGATCATGTCTATCTAAAGCCTTTAAACACGAAATCAATAATTGAAATTTTAAAAAAACATCATATTGATGCTGTTTTACCTACTATGGGAGGTCAAACTGCTCTTAATTTATGTATTGAAGCTGCTGAAAAAGGAATTTGGGACGATTTTAATGTTAAAATGATTGGAGTAGATATTGATGCAATTCAAATAACAGAAGATAGAGAACAGTTTAGGGAATTAATGTTAAAAATAGGAATAGGTATGGCACCTCAGGCTACTGCATCTTCTTATCTTAAGGGAAAAGAGATAGCCCAGAAATTTGGTTTTCCATTGGTAATAAGAGCTTCTTATACTTTAGGTGGAGCTGGTGCTTCAATGGTTTACAAGCCAGAAGACTTTGATGAATTGTTGACTCGAGGTCTGGAGATATCACCAATTCATGAGGTTATGATTGACAAAGCTCTTATTGGTTGGAAAGAATATGAATTGGAATTATTACGTGACCGTAATGATAATGTAGTTATTATTTGCACTATAGAAAACATGGATCCTATGGGAATTCACACTGGAGATTCTATAACAGTAGCTCCAGCGATGACACTTTCTGATAAAACGTTTCAGCGTATGAGAGACATGGCGATCCATATGATGCGAAGTATTGGAGATTTTTCAGGAGGTTGCAATGTTCAATTTGCTGTAAGTCCAGACGACAACGAAGATATTATTGCAATTGAAATTAATCCAAGAGTTTCTCGATCTTCTGCATTAGCTAGTAAAGCGACTGGATACCCTATAGCTAAAATAGCTACTAAATTAGCGATTGGTTATACATTAGATGAACTAGAAAATCAAATAACTAAATCAACTTCTGCGCTTTTTGAGCCTTCATTAGATTATGTTATTGTTAAAATACCTCGATGGAATTTTGATAAATTTGAAGGATCTGATCGTACCCTTGGACTTCAAATGAAGTCTGTGGGGGAAGTCATGGCTATTGGGCGTTCATTCCAGGAAGCTCTCCATAAAGCTACTCAGTCTCTTGAAGTAAAAAGGAATGGTTTAGGAGCAGATGGTAAAGGATTAAAGGATTATGATCAAATCATTGAAAAATTGACCTATGCTAGTTGGGATCGTGTGTTTGTTATTTATGATGCAATCCAAATTGGAATTCCTCTGAATAGAATACATGAGATAACAAAAATTGATATGTGGTTTTTAAGGCAATATGAAGAATTATATCAATTAGAACGTGAAATTTCAAAATTTAATATTGATACCATTAAACAGCCCTTGCTATTAGAGGCTAAACAAAAAGGATTTGCAGATCGTCAGGTTGCTCATATGTTAAATTGCATGGAGAGTCATGTTTACAATAAAAGAAATGAACTTGGCATACAAAGAGTATATAAACTGGTAGATACCTGTGCAGCTGAATTCGAGGCAAAAACACCTTATTACTATTCTACTTTTGAAGCCCAAATCAAACTTAAAGATGGTGAGCCTTTTTGTGAGAATGAAAGTGAAGTTTCAGTCCGCAAGAAAATTGTAGTTCTAGGTTCTGGCCCAAATCGAATTGGACAAGGAATAGAATTTGATTACTGTTGCGTTCATGGGGTTCTAGCTGCAAGCGAATGTGGTTATGAAACTATAATGATTAATTGTAATCCAGAAACAGTGTCAACCGATTTTGATACAGCAGATAAGCTTTATTTTGAGCCTGTTTTTTGGGAACATATTTATGACATCATACGTCATGAAAAACCAGAGGGAGTTATAGTTCAGTTTGGAGGACAAACTGCTCTTAAATTAGCGGAAAAACTTGATCGTTACGGAATTAAGATCATAGGGACTAGTTTTGATTCTTTAGACTTAGCAGAAGATCGTGGAAGTTTTTCAAATCTTTTAAAGGAAAATAATATTCCTTATCCGGATTTTGGAGTTGCGCAAACTGCAGATGAAGCTTTAGAATTAGCAGATGAATTAGATTTTCCGATATTAGTTCGGCCTTCATATGTATTAGGGGGACAGGGAATGAAAATTGTCATTAATAAAGAAGATTTGGAGTCCCATGTTGTTGATTTACTTCAAAAAATACCAAATAACAAGTTGTTATTAGACAATTATTTAGATGGAGCAATTGAATGTGAAGCTGATGCTATATGTGACGGAGAGAATGTCTATATCATTGGGATAATGGAACATATTGAGCCTTGTGGAATTCATTCAGGAGATTCAAACGCTACTCTCCCTGTATTTAATTTGGGGGAGTTTATTTTACAACAAATTAAAGATCATACTAATAAAATAGCCTTAGCTTTAAATACGGTTGGGTTAATTAATATCCAATATGCTGTAAAAGATGATAAAGTTTATGTTATCGAGGCAAATCCAAGAGCTTCAAGAACTGTCCCTTTTATTTCTAAAGCATATAACGAACCTTATGTAAACTTCGCAACTAAAGTCATGTTAGGAGAGAGAAAAGTTACTGATTTTAACTTTAATCCTAAGCTAGAAGGTTATGCTATTAAGCAACCAGTGTTTTCTTTTGATAAATTTCCAAATGTTAATAAACAACTAGGTCCTGAAATGAAAAGTACCGGAGAAAGTATACTTTTTATTGATAGTTTAAAAGAAGATGCTTTTTACGATTTGTATGCAAGAAGAAAGATGTATTTAACCAAATAATATAGTTTTATAGAAAAATAACCAAGATGGAATTAAATAAAACAGAAACGAAAGCTTTTTTGGGGTTAGTTATATTAGCTTTTATTACTCGTCTGTTACCCCATCCGCCAAATTTTGCTCCAATAACAAGTATTGCATTATTTACGGGTTATAATTTTGTAAATAAACGATTTGCTTTATTTATCCCAATATTTTGTATGCTTATAACAGATTTTTATCTTGGATTTCATTCACTAATGCCTATTGTTTATCTCTCTTTTGTTATAATTTCTTTGATTGGTATCCAATCTAAATCATTATCATTTATCAAAGTAATATCTGCTTCGTCAATTTTCTTTTTATTAAGTAATTTAGGTGTGTGGTATTTTTACTATCCACTAAATTGGACTGGTTTGTCAAGTTGTTTTATTCTTGCAATTCCATTTTTTATCAATTCAATAGCAGGTGATTTATTCTATACTGCAGTACTTCAATTTTCTTTTGAAAAAATCAAAAAACCTGTTTTTCATTTATAAAATACTACTTATCTTTACAAAGAAGGTTCTTGTAACAAAGATTAAAAGGGAATTTAGTAAATATCTAAAGCTGAACCCGCAACTGTAAATTTTGTCCATTAGGATACTTTTGGTCATTTCTTAATACCACTGTCATATAATTTGATGGGAAGGTTGATTGAAGATGTAAGTCAGGAGACCTACCTTCATTTTTTTAATCGTTTTCGACTTCGGGAATAAAGTCAGGAAAATATTTAAGTAAATTATTACATGTGTATTTTTATAAAAATGCGATGGATATTTCCATTGTTAAGCCTTGGGCTTTTTGCTCAACAAAATTTTGTGGTTGACAGTATTAATCAACTTACTTTAACTAAAAAGCTAGACGAAGTTGTGGTTGTTGACTCTCGTTTTCCAATTAAGAAATCACAATCTGGAAAGCAAATCATTAAAATAAATTCAGAAACTCTCTCAGGTTTTCAAGGATTGGGATTAAGTGCAATACTTAAACGATATGTAGGAATTGAGATTTTAGGAAGCCAGACCTATGCAGGGCAAAACAAGACAATTTCAATTCGTGGCGGAAGAAATAGACAAGTCTTGATTTTAATTGATGGTATTCGTGTTTCAGATCCCTCGCGCATAGATAATGATTTTAATTTAAATTTTCTGAATCTAGATCAAATTGAATCTATTGAAATTTTAAAAGGTGCTTCCAGTACTCTATATGGAAGCTCAGCTTCGACTGGTGTAATAAGTATTCACACTAAAAAAGTTTCCAAAGGATTTAAATTACAATTACAAAGTACTGTGGGTTCTGACTCTGATCAAACATCTGATCGGACAATTAATTTGTTTAAGAACAATATTCATTTGAGTCACGGAAGTGAAAATTTCAATATCAAAACTTATATTTCAAATTATTATACAAACGGAATGAGTGCAGTTGTTGGAAAAGAAATAGACCCTTTTTCTCTTTTGAATTTTGGTACATCTTTACGATATGGCTCTTCAGATAAATTTAATTTAACAGCTGGATTTGATCGTTCTTCTATTCAATCTGATTATGATAATGCTTTTCCTTTAGAAGATGCTAATTACTCTTTAAATACTAACATGAATCGCTTTCATATTAGTCCAAATTTAAATTATGAGAATGGTGAAATTTCTCTTCGTTTAGGACATCAAATAGTCGATCGGGATTTTGTTAGTGATTTTCCATTTCAAACATTAGCAAAAAATACTCAATTAGAATTGTATAATAAATATATTTTCTGGAAACATTTTTATACTACTATAGGGGCTTTATATCAAAATAATTATGCTGATTATAGTGGAGGGAAGATGACATCACAAAGTGATTTTTATGTAAATGTAGTAACCGTATTGTCTGATCAATTTAGAATAAATGCTGGAGCAAGATTCAATTCACATAACACATATGGAAATCATTTTACCTATAGTATTAATCCATCTTATCAAATTATAAAATCACAAAAAAGTTCTTTAAAAGCATTAATATCATTAAGTACAGCGTTTATTGCTCCAAGTTTATATCAATTATATGATGTGTATTCTGGAAATATTGATTTGAAACCTGAAGAAAATAAATCCTTCGAAAGTGGATTTGTTCTAAATTTTGACAATCTGGAGTTAGCTGGAACTTATTTTCAACGAGAAGAAAATCCTTCTTTGATTTACGATCTTTCAAGTTACCGTTATGAAAATGCAAATCAAAAAGCGGTTTATTCTGGTTTTGAATTTCAGTTCTCAGCATCTTTAGATTCTAAATTAAAATTGAATCATCAATTAACATATACTGAATCTGAAAATGGTGATTTACGTTATCTACCAAAGCTATCTTCTCAAACTGAATTAAATTATTTTTTCTTAGAAGAATGGCAAACGAGTTTGAGTTTCCAAAACATAGGAAAAAGATTTGCATTGGACAACGAGACTTTTTTAAAAGGATATGACTTGTTGAATTTTAGTATTCAATATGATTTCAAAAAAATTCCTCTAAGGCTCTTTTTACATGCAACAAACTTGTTTAACATCCAATATATTGAGATAGAAGGTTATTCAACAAGAGGGCGGAATATTGTAGTAGGATTTAATTATCTTATATCTTGATATTGAAGTGTTTTGATGTAATCTTTATCCAAAATCATGCGTTGACGACTTACCAACAGAGGGTCTTGAACTAAGTTTTTCCGGGACAATTTTGCTTCAGGAATAGTGAATTTACCGGTTTCTGTTATTAAATTTAATGCAACAGCTAAAAAAGTTTCATTTACATCGCCTATTGAGCCTAAATTACGAATATCCTCTTCTAGATCTACGTCAGGTTCTAATCCATCTGAATAGGCCGAAAAGCCTTCACTATTTGCTATTTTTAGAACAATAGGCTGCATTGCATATGTATGGTCTGGATTTTTAGTTTGATCATTATCTATGTAGTCATAAACAGTTATAGATCCGACATTTTTCCCCACTGTATTTTCACCTATTTGAATTACTTCAATAAAAGGAGAGAGACCATTTATTAATAGTTCGCTTGCAGATGCAGATTCTGAGGAAGTAAGAACATACAATCGATTTAATTCAAGAGAATTAATTGATTGACCATCAGAATAAAGAGTATTTACAAAACGGTTTGTTTGTTGTTCTGAACCATATTTTTCTTTTAAAAATTTGTTTAGTTTGCTATTCCATTCTTCTTGAGCAAAAACTTGATTTTTAAATTGACCAGTAATCATACTAGCTATCTCGACACAATTTCTAACAGATCCACCACCGTTATACCTAAGATCTAATACTAATTCCGAAATCCCTTGAGATTTAAAATTTCCAAAAATTTCATTTAACTCAGGACTTTTATCAGCTACAAACTGATTATACATTACATAACCTACTTTTCCTGCAGAAGTATCAATTATTTTATTTTCTTGAATTGGGTTAGTTTCAAAATTTTCTTCTTTAGTCAGTTCAACTATAATGCCGTTGTTGGCTAATGATCCTGTTGCTGTGGTAGCCATGTTTAATGAATAAGTAGGATTATCTGAAAAAAGTAATTCTATATAATTATTAACATTTAAAGCTGTTCCGTTTACTGCCGTAAAAAAATCACCTCTTTTGATATTTTTTCCCTCCGCATCTGACCCTTTAAGAATGTATTTCACAAAACCTATTAATTGATTACAGTTCTCACAAGCATATAATAGTCCAAATTCAACTCCATTAGTTGAATATACACCTTGGAGAGTATTTTCTAATTCTCTGTAGTTATCTTGAATCCAGCTAAAGCGATCATTAGGATGTTGTAATGTGTTAAAAAAAGTAGCAGGCTCTGAATTTTTATTTATAAATTGAGCATAGGATTTTATGTTTTCTGCTTTATCATCTGCTAGATCAGCCACTTCTTCTTGCCAATAATAATAATTATTTAAACCTTCCCAAACAAAGTCACTAATTTGTAAATCACCCTCTAAGCTTATTGCATTATCATCACTATCATTATTGGATTTATCCATTTCAACAGGATCTTTCTTACAGCTTAAAAAAATTATTCCAATAAATAATAAAATTATTGAGGGTGTTATGTATTTCGAAATAAAATCTTTCATGATATGAACTTTCAACCAAATTAAATTCAAATTTATTAAATTCAAATCAATTATAACTAAATTAAACAATATCTGTTACAAAAAGAAATTACATTCGTCATATTAATGAGTAACAAATACAATAGTGCAGTTGAGTATTCAAAAAATATTTTTAAAAGATCTTTTAACTATACGAGATAAAGTATTTAGACTTACCAAACCGTTTTTAGTTACAAACGAAGAGGCAGAAGATTCTACTCATGGAGTAGTTTTAAAATTGTGGGAGATGGATGATCAAAGATTAAATAACCCTAATAGCATTCAAGCCTAATCAATGATCATTGAAAAAACTATTGCTTAGATCCCTTAATATCCGAGCAAGCCAAAGTTATTTTTCTTGATCAGCGAATAGCAATTTCTAAAACAATTTCACCACAGAAAATTATTGGGGCAACTGATGAGGTGAATTGGGCTTCTAAATTGATAGATCAATTACATAAAAAAGAACGAATGATTATTCAGTTAAGGGAAATAGAGCATTATTAATTTGTTCAAATTTCAAGAATTTTAAATTTATCCGAAATGAATATAAGAGTTTATTTATCAAGGATTAGAAAAAAAATAAAAATCAACGAATCTAAAAAAATAAAAAAACTACTGGATAGCTATTTTGAGGGAAAAATATCAATTTCTCAAGAGATAATCCTACGAGTTTATTTTACTTCAACTAAACAAAAATCCATTAAATTATTATCATGAAAAAAAATATTTTATTATTAGTTCTGTTATTGTTAACCAAAACTATTTATGGGCAATCTATATTTGATAATTATGCGAATAATGATGATGTTACCTTGGTTTCAATAAGCCCAAATATGTTTAAAATGCTTGGAAAAATGTCCATAAGTTTAGATGATCCTGAAGCTCGAGAATTCATTGAGATGGTTACAAGCATTAATAATTTTAAAGTTTTAGTTTCTTCTAATAAGGATATTGGTATCGATATGTTTAATTGGTTGAATCAAGAGGTTAATAATAGAGGTTTGGAAGAATTAATGAATGTCAAAGATAAAGGTATTGATGTCAGCTTTTATGTGAAAAACGGAAAGGACGTTGATCATGTCGAACAATTATTAATGTATGTAAATGAGAAAAAGCAAGAAACAAATAGTGCTAGACTAAATATTAAAGGAATAGCAGTTGAATCTGTTTTATTACTAATAGAGGGAGATATTAATTTAAATCAAATTTATAAATTAACAGAAAAAATGAATCTTCCTGGTGGAAATCAGCTCAAGAATGTTCAAAAGAAAAAAAACCTATGATATTGAGTGTAAAAATATATTTAAAGTTTTAAATAAATAATTTAAAAACACGAAAAATATTTAAATACATTCGATTTCCATAATCATTCTTATTATGTGGATAAATTAGATGATTCTTCATTTATAATTATAAATCTTCAATTTCAATTCAATAATATTTTCAATCAAAAATTATTACATGAAGAGAAAGGCTCAATTTCTAGCATAGAAAAAATCAATCTTTTGTTTTATCGTGTAGAAGAAAATAAAAATGAATTAGCTGTTGTAGAAAATATTCTTTCCAAAGCTAGATATCAAAATTTAATGGATCTCAAGTTTTTTTTAAAGGCCCAGGTTAGTTTGGTTTATTAATGAGAAATGGAAAAAATAAAAGAAGTGATTCTGTTTTTTAGCTCTGATGAAATAGGATTTTCTGTTTTAAGAATTTTAGTACCAAGAATTAATCCCAAATCTTTGATTAGAATAGTTGATAAAATTGATCCTATTAAATTTGAGGAATAATTTAAATTCACACTGGATTCATTAGGGAACATTTTTGTAGAGATTGATAAAAAATAGTGTGGATGATTAAATTCCAGTATAATTAAAAGGAGTAATTGTTTTGAGCTTAGATTTTAATTCATCACCTATTTCTAGTTTATCGATAAATTGTTGTATAACTTCTCTATTAATTATGGAATTTGTTCTAGTAAGCTCTTTTAGTGCTTCATACGGGTTTGAATAACCTTCTTTTCTTAGTACTGTTTGAATAGCTTCAGCAACAATAGCCCAATTTGAATTTAGATCGTCTTCGATTTTAGTTTTATTCACAATTAATTTACTTAATCCTTTTTGAGTAGATTTAAACCCGATAAGCGTATGGCCAAAGGGGACACCAACATTTCGAAGTACTGTACTATCAGTCAAATCACGTTGCAATCTTGAAATAGGAAGTTTAGATGATAAGAATTCAAAAAGAGCATTTGCAATTCCTAAATTACCCTCAGAGTTTTCAAAGTCGATAGGATTTACTTTATGAGGCATTGCAGAAGACCCTACCTCATTTTCGTTAATTTTTTGCTTAAAATAATCCATGGAGATGTATTGCCATAAATCTCGATTTAGGTCAATAAAAATAGTATTGATTCGCTTTAGATTATCACACAAAGAAGCAAAAGAATCATAATGTTCGACTTGAGTTGTGGGAAATGAATAATTCAAGCCTAATGTTTTTTCAACAAAATGAGTTCCAAAAATCTTCCAATCTATTTCTGGAAATGCTACGTGATGGGCATTGAAATTTCCTGTTGCTCCTGAAAATTTTGCTCCGTAGGGTAGTTGTTTTAACATTTTGAGCTGAGATTCTATTCGCTTCACAAAGACATCAATTTCTTTTCCAAGACGAGTAGGAGATGCAGGTTGTCCGTGTGTTCTTGATAAAAGTGGAATGTCTTTGAAATCAGCTACCATCTCTTTTAGTTGGTCTAATAACTCATTTAATAAAGGAATATAAACTTCATGCACAGCTTTTTTAACAGATAAGGGAATAGCTGTATTGTTAATGTCTTGAGAAGTCAGTCCAAAGTGAATAAATTCTTTAAAAGACTGAAGTTGTAATTTATCAAATTCTTTTTTTATAAAATACTCAACTGCTTTTACGTCGTGATTAGTCTTACTTTCAATTTCTTTAATTTCTATGGCATCATCTTTAGAAAAATGCTGATAAATACTTCTGAGCTCTTCAAATAAAGAAGGTTTGAAATCTGCTAATTGGGGAAGTGGTAATTCACATAGAGCTATAAAATATTCTATTTCAACTTTAACACGAAACTTAATTAATGCTTCTTCAGAAAAATAAGATGAAAGACATTTTGTTTTCGATCGGTAGCGACCATCAATAGGAGATATAGCGTTCAGTGTAGTGAGCAACATGGTATTTTTTTATTTTGTGAAGATACGATGAAAAAAAGAGTGTTAGGGAATAATTTTTAGAAACAGCTTTAAACTATTTGAAAAATTATCTAAATAAAAAGGCTTTAAAATCGTTTGATTATAACTGTAAAATACGATATTCTTCATAGCATGAACTGATAGCTTCAAGAATTTGTAGATCGTTTGCTTCGGTCATAAATGCATTTGAATAGCTACAATTTCTTAGTATTTCTTCTATGTCTATTCTTTTTAAACCTAAAAGTTGTTTCAAAACCTGTCTATCAAATTTAGATGCTAGTAAGTTTTTGATTTCATTATCTGCCCTCATTTTTTTGAGCTTTCGCATCTGAATTGGATTTTTACCAAAAATATTATGTAAAAAATCTGCAGGACTGAAAGCACTTCCAACAATCTTAGAAAATTTATTCGGATTTCGTGAGCCTGATTCATATCCAAGATTGGGAAGTCCTGAGATACTATATCTTTTAACAGTGTTGATTGGAGCATTACGAACATCTACATCTAAATAGCCTGTAAGTTGATATGCACGAACTACAATTTCTTCAAGAGCAAATGCTAATTCGGTCATTTTAAATTTTGAATTACCAAATTTAATCATATCATTAGTTAATGCTATTTTAAGAGGTTTATAACCTAAATAAGAAAAGTATAGGGTATCATTGGCTTCTGCAACAATTTCAAATTCACCTTTTCGATTGGTTATGGTTCCAATTGTTTGGGTAAGGTTTAAAATATGTATACTCGGCATAGCAAGGCCTGTGGTTTCATTTTCAACTACTGCTGTGAAGGTTTGTTGTCCAAAACTTTGATTAAACAAAAAAATAATAAATGCGGTACAGACCTTTCTCATGGCTATAAATTTAGATAAAAATCATGTAATGTATAGCCGCCAATAAAAATAATATCAATATTACATCTACAATCGTAAAAGTGTATCTAGAAGACTCTGAGTAGCCTTTGCCCTATGGCTTATTTTATTTTTAATTACATCACCCAATTCGGCAAAAGTTTTATCGTATCCAACAGGAATAAATATAGGATCATAACCAAAGCCACCTTTCCCTTTTTTATTAAAAATTATATTTCCATCTACACGACCCTCAAAAGTATATGTTTTGCTTCCTAAATGAGCGTAAAAAACAGAACGAAAACAAGCATTAGTGTTTCCTTTTTTTTCTAGTTCACTCCAAACTTTTTGGATATTAGATGCATTATTTTTTTCTTCTCCAGCATATCGGGCAGAATAAACTCCCGGTGCTCCATTTAAAGCTTCAATTTCAAGACCCGAATCATCGGCAAAACAATCTAAACCGTATTTATATTTTATAAAATCAGCTTTAATTTTAGCATTTTCTTCAAGTGTTTTTCCAGTTTCTTCAATTTCTTTGTGGCAGTTAATATCTGTTAAACTAAATATATCGATGTACTTAGGAACAAGCTTCTTTAATTCGACTACTTTATTTTGATTATGGGTGGCAAATAATAATTTCATTAATTATTGTGATATGGATGATTATTAATTATGGTGAAGGCTCTATAAAGTTGTTCGCAAAAAAAAAGACGAACCATTTGATGAGAAAAAGTCATAGTTGATAGACACATCTTTTTCGAAAATTTTTCATATATAGTATCATCAAACCCGAAGGCACCACCGATAATAAAAACGATTTTTTTATTACCTGAAACCATATAATGTTCAACTTCTTTTGAAAAGTCAAGAGAGCTGAATGATTTTCCTTTTTCATCTAAAAGAATGACAACATCTTCACTTTTTATTTTTTGAAATATGAGTTTGGCTTCATCTTCTTTTATTTTTCTTGAAGTTGTTTTTTTATAAGACTTAACATCAGTAATATATATAATAGAAAATTTAATAAAATATCTAAGACGCTTTTCATATTCTTCTACTGCATCATGCCAAAAGGAACGATCAGTTTTTCCAACACAAAGCAGTTGTATTTCCATCTAGTAAAGGTACAAATGCTAGGGATTTTTTTAATAATTTATATCTACAAATCATTTAACAATTTATCTTTGTAATTGATTAAATTTGACCTTATGTCAAAATTTTTAAATTTTCCTATAGTTAAACAAATTATTGTTTTTTTAAAAGCCATTAAACTCTCTGGTTTCAGTGGATTTTCAATATTTGATTTGCTGGAGATGTATGTTATTGGAATAGTAAAAGGAGCTTTATCTTATCGTGCTGGAAGTATTTCATTTAGCTTTTTCATGGCTCTATTTCCTTTTTTACTTTTTATTCTTAATTTAATTCCATTTGTTGATATGATTCCATTTGTCAGAATAGAAAATTTTGATGATATTTTTTTAAGTTATATAGAATTATTTCTTCCTTCTGAAACACAAATTTTTTTTACTGATATTTTTGAAGATATAAGGAATAAACCAAGAGGAGGTCTTTTGTCTTCAGTTTTTATACTTTCCGTTTTTTTGTCTGCTAATGGAGTATCTGCTATATTTGGAAGTTTTGAAGTGTCATATCATGTTAATTTTTCACGAAATTTTTTCCGTCAATATTTACTTTCATTAGGAGTTAGTGTGCTTTTGGCTTTTTTGTCCCTTTTTGCCGTTATCATTTTTTTTTATTTTGAATTTTTTATTTTAAATAATTTGGAATCACTAATTCCATCCGAGATTAGATTAACCCGAATTGGTCAATTCGCCTTTTTTGGTTTATTCATTTATTTCATAATTAGCATACTTTATTATTTTGGAACAATTGAAGGTCGTAAAATTCGTTTCTTCTCTCCAGGATCTTTAATGACTTCATTATTGTTTTTTTTAACAACCTATTTTTTTGGAATTTATATTGAAATTTTCTCTAATTACAATCAATTATACGGTTCAATAGGAGCACTGTTAATTTTTCTATTGTATATCTGGATAAACTCGAATATTCTTTTGTTAGGCTTTGAGTTGAACGCGACTTTAACTCGTTTCAAAAGAGAACCAAAGGTTATTACCCATGGAGATTGAAGATATTGAAGTCCATGGGTTTATAGACGTATTGCTTCCTTTAGCACTACCTAAGGCATACACTTATTCAATAAATAGTGCACAAGCATTAGTTTTGGCGCCAGGATTTAGAGTTGCAGTTCCTTTTGGTAAACAAAAAATCTATACTGCCATTGTTACAAGAGTACACCAAGTATCTCCCCAAACTTATGATCCTAAGCCGATAGTTCTAATTCTTGATCAAGAGCCCACAGTAACAGAAATACAATTTGAGTTTTGGCTTTGGATATCGAGTTATTATATGTGTACGTTAGGTGAAATTATGCGTGCTTGTTTACCTGCAGCATTACTAATAGAAAGTCAAACTGTATTAGTGAAATGTGATGTTAATGAAGAAAAATTAGAAACACTCTCGAATGAACAATTTCTTGTTTATGAAGCTCTACAAAATCAATCCTTAACTCTTGATGAAATTAGTCAGATTACAGATCGAAAAAAGGTCATGCCACTGGTTTTAGACATGCTTGAAAAGCAAGTGGCTAAAATCCACCAAAAGTTAGAAGAAAAATTCATACCCAAAAAAGTACGATTCGTAAGGTTATTAGTAGCTTACCAAAAAGAATCTGAATTACAAATTCTTTTTGATTCATTAAAAAAGGCTCCAAAACAATTAATAGTTTTAATGGGAATATTATCTGGTGGAGGATCATATGAAACTTGGCATAAAGTATCTGATCTTAAGAATAATACAGGTGCCAGTAGTGGAAATATTAAAGCATTAATAGATAAGTCAGTTTTAGAAGAAAATTTTCAAGAAGAAAATCGTTTGTTAATTCGGCAACAAAAAGAAAACATTCAACCTAAAGAACTTTCTACTTCTCAAAAATCTGCATTAACTGAAATAACCACTTCTTTTATTCAAAAAGATGTAGTTCTTCTTGAAGGAGTAACAGCTTCAGGAAAAACAGAAGTTTATATTAAATTGATTGAAGCTCAAATTGATAAAGGAAATCAGGTGCTCTACCTTTTGCCTGAAATATCATTAACGTCTCAAATTGTAAATCGATTAGCTGCTCGTTTTGGTGATCAGGTCTCAGTATATCACTCTAAGTATTCGATTCATGAAAGAACAGAGGTTTGGCGAAAAGTTTTAAAGACAGGCGTGGATGGTCAAATTATTGTAGGTGCCCGTTCTGCAGTTCTTTTGCCTTTTCAGAACCTAGGACTTGTGATAGTAGATGAGGAGCACGAAAACTCTTATAAGCAGTTTGATCCAGCACCTCGTTATCAAGCAAGAGACAGTGCTATTTTTTTAGCCAAAAAAATGAGTGCAAAAGTTCTTTTGGGAAGTGCTACCCCTTCTATAGAAACTGCAGAAAATGTTAGAAATGGTAAGTATGGTTGGGTAAAGTTAACAGAGCGTTTTGGAGGAGTCG
This sequence comes from uncultured Flavobacteriaceae bacterium, assembly GCA_913020075.1. GTDB lineage: Bacteria > Bacteroidota > Bacteroidia > Flavobacteriales > Flavobacteriaceae > MS024-2A. The sequence continues at coordinate 26,070 of CAJWAE010000009.1, read as the reverse complement.
CACTTCCTAAGATTGAGTTGGTTAATCTAAAAGAAGCTCATCTTAAAAAAACAATGAAAGGGATGTTTTCTTTTTCATTAATTGAAGCTATAAAAAAGACCTTAGAGCTTGGCAAGCAGATAATTTTATTTCAAAACAGAAGAGGATATGCCCCTATTTCTGAATGTACGAGCTGTGGACATTCTCCCCAATGTACTCAATGTGATGTCTCATTAACTTATCATCAAATAAAGAATCAGTTGCGCTGTCATTATTGTGGATATAATATTTCTATGCCTGAACAATGTCATGCATGTGGTATGTCTACAATAACCACAAAAGGAGTAGGCACCCAACAAATAGAAGAACAAATAAAAACTTTTTTTCCAGCTAGTACTGTAGCTAGAATGGATTGGGATAGTACCCGAGGAAAATGGGATTTTGATAATTTGATTGAATCTTTCATTAAAGAAGAAATTCAGATTTTAGTAGGAACTCAAATGGTGGTTAAAGGGCTAGATTTTAAAAATGTTTTACTTGTAGGAGTAATTAATGCTGATCATGTCTTAAATTTCCCAGATTTTAGAGCGCATGAGCGGAGCTATCAAATGTTGTGTCAAGTTGCTGGACGTTCTGGACGATCTGACGAAATAGGTAAAGTCTTAATTCAAACATATCAGCCTAATCATCCTATTTTAAGACAAGTGATAGATCATGACTATGAAAGTTTTTATGATAATCAGAAAAAAGAACGTCACGAATACCGATATCCTCCTTACTATCGTATGATAAGAATTACTTTTAAAAGTCGTCAGTTTGAAACGGTTAATATGGCGTCAGACTGGTTTTACAATGTTATTAAGCAATCATATAATGGATCTCTTTTAGGTCCAGTTTTCCCAGCTGTTTCTAGGATTAGAAATCTATATCATAAACAGTTGATTATTAAAATAGACGAAAAATTAACCCCAATAGATTTAAAAAAACTCTTAAAAAGAAGTTATAAGAGTTTTCAGGCTATATCTGTTTTTAGATCTACTCGTATAAATTTTGATGTTGATCCTTACTAATCCATCAGTATATGAGTAAGAAAATAGTTTTTTAGGACTTAATTTTACCAAATAAATATACTTTTAAATTTGCATTTCCTTAATTATATTTTGATCAATAATGCTAAAACAAACCAGGAATGGCAATAAATATTCTTCATTGTAAGTTATTTAAAAGGCTGATATTTTTGGAATACTGTACTTATTAGACTATTTTTGCCATCCAAAATTAATATATATGAATCATTATGAAACTGTTTTCATTTTAAATCCCGTTCTCTCTGAAAGTCAGATTGAGGAGGCAGTTCAAAAGTATGTAGACTTTATTAAGACCCAGGAAGGCTCCTTTACAAGCCAAGAAAACTGGGGTCTCAAAAGATTAGCTTATCCTATTGAAAATAAGAAGAGTGGCTTCTATCATCTTTTTGAATATGCTGCACCAAACGAAGTTGTATCAGCTTTGGAGGTTGAATTCCGCCGTGACGAACGCGTCATGCGTTACCTAACTGTCAAACTTGACAAGCACTCATTAGCTTGGGCTGAAAAAAGAAGAAAAAAGAATAAAGCAAAATCAAAAGTATAAACAATGTCTAAGATAGAAGAACAAAATTCAGGAAAAAAAGAAGGTGAAATCCGTTATTTAACACCATTAAATATTGATACCTCTACTCAGAAAAAATACTGTCGGTTTAAGCGTACAGGGATCAAGTATGTTGATTATAAAGATCCAGATTTCTTAATCAAGTTTGTAAACGAGCAGGGTAAAATTTTACCTAGAAGATTGACAGGTACTTCTTTGAAGTATCAACGTAAAGTTTCTATTGCCGTTAAAAGAGCACGTCATTTGGCTATAATGCCTTATGTAGCTGATATGTTAAAATAACAAAACACTTATTATGGAATTAATATTAAAGAAAGATGTCCAAAATCTTGGATTTAAAGACGAAGTCGTGAGTGTCAAAAATGGTTATGGCCGAAACTTTTTAATACCTCAAGGACAGGCTGTTATGGCTACTGTTCCAGCTCGTAAAGTACTCGCTGAAAACATAAAGCAACGTGCTTTTAAGGAAAAATCAATAGTTGATGCCGCTAAATTAAGAGCAGAAGATATAAAAGCTCTTAAAATTAAAATTACTTCAAAAGTAGGTTCTGGAGACAAATTATTTGGTTCTGTTTCTAATGCTGATATTGCTTCAGCTATTAGTGGAAAAGCTTCTAAGATTGATAAAAATCAAATATCGCTTCCAGGAAAAACTATTAAACGTTTAGGTAAATATGAAGCTACAATTCGATTACACCGTGAAGTGAGTTTTGCTTTACCATTTGAGATTGTTCCTGATACCAAATCAAAATAAAAATTCAAACCCACATTTATGTGGGTTTTTTTTTATCTTCTTTTAAATAATGAAGTATCATCGTCTTACCCAAGAACAATTTCATGAAATGCATGAAGAATTTTCGGTTTTTCTTACCACTAATGGTATTGATAAAGTCAAATGGGATCATATTAAACAGAATAACTCATCTTCTGTGAGTACCTTTTTGGATGATTTTAGTGACTTAGTTTGGGAAAAAATCATCCAAAAATGTTCGTATTTAGATTTCATAACAAATGATAAATTATTTTTATTTCATGCAGGTAAAGTAAATGTTGATGTTATAGTCGTCAAAGTTAATAGTAAATCATGTGATTTATTAACTAAAAAAGGCTTCCAATGGATGTTAGATAATATTAAAACTGATTATGTTATCCTATATAGAGACTCTAAAATCTATGAAAAATCTAGAAATGAATTTATTTATTCTAATTTATTAAAGGGCGCTTTACTTTCTAAGGGCATTCAGTATGAAGGGTTAAAAAGTTATTTTCCCAACTCGATAAAATAAATGATATTTGTATTTCAACATCTAATATGGCAATTAAACCATCAACATTAAAAGGTACTAGAGATTTTTCTGCAATTGAAATTGCACGAAGAAATTTCATTAAATCTATTTTACAAAACACTTTTGAACACTTTGGATTTGAGCCTATTGAAACTCCATCATTTGAAAGGATAGAGACTCTTTCAGGAGTATATGGTGAAGAAGGAGATCGTCTTTTATTTAAGATTTTAAACTCTGGACAAAAAATAAAAAAAGCTGATATTGATTCACTAAATAAAGGCTTTTTACAAAAATTTGCTCGCTCGCTTACTGAAAAGGCATTACGTTACGACCTTACAGTACCTTTTGCTCGTTACGTAGCTCAACATCAAAATGAGTTAACATTTCCTTTTAGACGATATCAGATACAGCCTGTCTGGCGTGCAGATCGTCCACAGCATGGAAGGTTTCAAGAGTTTTACCAATGTGATGCTGATATAGTAGGAGAACGTTCTTTGTGGCAAGAAATTGAGGTCTTATCACTTTATGATTATGCTTTTTTTAATCTAAAAATTGAAGGAGTTCGTCTGAAAGTAAATCATCGAAAAATAATATCTGGTATAGCTGGGCTTCTTGGCGCTGAAGAAAGGTTAGTCGATTTTACTATTGCACTTGATAAATTAGATAAAGTTGGTAAAGAAGGAATTTTCATCGAGTTAAAAGAAAAGGGCTTTTCTGAATCATCTCTTGAGATTTTAAATGAATTGATTAATATTAGTGGAAATTCTTCTGACCAATTAAAAAAACTCAAAAATCTTTTAGCTCGACAAAGTGATGGTATTGAAGGTATTAATGAATTAGAATTTGTCTTAAAACAACTGGATTCAAATTTGTTAAAAACAATTGTAATTGATTTTGATTTAACCCTAGCAAGAGGTTTGCATTATTATACCGGAATGATTGTCGAGGTAAGTGCTCCAAAAGACGTTAAAATAGGCTCTATTGGAGGAGGAGGACGTTACGATAACTTAACCGAGACTTTTGGTTTGAAAAACATGAGTGGTATCGGTGTTTCTTTTGGTTTTGAACGTATTTATTTAGTAATGGAGGCATTGGATCTTTTCCCAAAAGCTTTACTTACAAAAACTAAAGTACTTTTTGTTAATTTTGGTAAAGGTTCAGTTGAATTGGCATATTCATGTGTTTCACAATTACGAAATAAAAATATTTCATCTGAATTATATCCTTCTGAAGCCAAACTCAAAAAACAATTAGGATATGCTAATCAAAAGGAAATTAATAATGTTGTTATGATAGGACCAGATGAAGTAGCTGCGAAAAATTTTGTTTTAAAAGATATGGAAAGCGGAACACAAACCACATATCCTCTTACTGATCTAATAAATATTTTTTCTTAATTTTTTTGTTAGCGTTGGTTTAGAGTAAGCTTGAAAAGGCTGTTTTAGAAGTTCGCCAATTTTTTGATTTGCTTTTTCATCAAAAAAAAATCTACTCAAGAATCTAATTTTTCTCTTTCAAAATACATATAAGTGACAAAAAGCCGATCCCAAAAAGAAAATATATTTCCATAATTTGAATCAGTATCAGGGTAAACGATAATGATGATGTGTTTTGTGTATATCTGGAGGTACTATGAAATAACTCTAAAAATAATCGATTTTCTTGGGTACTCTACTATAAGCATGGTTGAATTGAGTTGAAAAATGAGATAATGCTTGATAAAACATTACAAGACCAATATTAGTTCCAGTAATGAAATTTCTAATCATAGCAAGTTAATGTTACAAGATCACGGCGATTTAGTTAGCTACAGAAATATCTGGATGCTTATAATATGAATATTATTTAAAACGAGGCTTTTTCTTTTTAAAGTTTTTTTGTGGAGAAGAAAAAGTCCTACCTTTTTTTGTTAACTCTACACTTACTTTTCTTTCGTCTAACATAAAATTATCAAAAGATTTAAGAACCAAATCTCTGTGTTTATTGTGTGTGGAGAAGAAAGAAAAGTTTTTCATTACTTCTACTTGAAAAACATCATCTTGTCCTAATTTTAAAAATGAACGTAAGAAGTCTTTTAGAGTAGTCCATTCATATTTATCTCGAGCTCCTACATTTATAAAAAAACGGTCTTTGTCTTTGGGTGCATTAATTTTTCTATCTGAACGGCCTTCTGAAGAACTTTCTCGACTAAATTCTGAAATTTTTGGATTAAGGTCAAAGGATCTAAATTCTTTTGAAAGAATTAATTCAATTAAATTTTCTTTTGTAAGATCTTCAAGAGACTTATTTACGTTAGGTAAATAAGATTGCAAGTCACTTTTGACAGGTGTATTTTTTATTTGCCCAACCCAATGGTCAATCTTAGATGTAAAAACTTCTTGTGGAGAAGGCATCTGTACTTCTGTTAACGTAGTTTGTAGTTTGTTTTCAATTAGTTTTATTTTTCTTCTATCAGATTTTGTTACAAAAATTATAGAAGTACCTAATTTTCCTGCACGTCCAGTTCTTCCACTTCGATGAGTATAGATTTCGATTTCATCTGGAAGTTGGTAATTTACAACATGTGTTATATCATCAACATCAATACCTCGAGCAGCGACATCTGTAGCAATGAGCATTTGGATTTTCTTCTTTCTAAAAGATTGCATCACTGAGTCTCGTTGATTTTGACTTAAATCACCATGAATTGCTGCTGCTTTATATCCATCCTGAATTAGCTTTTCAGCCACTTTTTGCGTTTCGATTTTAGTGCGGCAAAAAACACATCCAAAAATTTCAGGATTCATACTTATTACAGCTCTTAATGCATTATAACGTTCTCTTGCCCCAACAATAAAATACTGATGGTCAATATTTTTTGCACTTGAATTTTTTGTTCCCACAGTAATTTCAATGGGATTATGCATAAATTTCTTTGCAATTTTATTAACATCAGGGGGCATTGTTGCAGAAAAAAGCCAAGAACTTTTATTAGCAGGAGTATGAGTTAAAATAGATTTTATATCTTCATAAAACCCCATATTTAGCATTTCATCCGCTTCATCAAGAACACAATACTCAATTGCGCTGATGTCAACTAGTTTTCTACGGATCATATCTTTTAAACGTCCAGGTGTGGCTACAACAATTTGAGCCCCTCTTCTAATTTTATTTGCTTGATCAGTAATATTAGCTCCTCCATATATAGCTACAATATTTACATTTTTAATTCCTTGCCCATAGATCCCCATATCATTTGTAATTTGGAGACATAATTCACGAGTTGGAGAAAGAATAAGCCCCTGTGTAGTTCTTTTATTAGGATCAATTCTCTGGAGCATTGGGAATCCAAAAGCAGCCGTTTTACCTGTTCCTGTTTGAGCAAGAGCTACGAGATCTGTATTCTTTTCTAGTAATATAGGAATTACTTTATCTTGAACCTCCGTTGGAGATTCAAATCCTAGCTTTTCAACGGCTTTTAGAAGTAGCTCGTTCAATCCTAGGGATTTAAAAGTTGTCATAATAAATATTCTGACGGCAAAAGTAATCTAAATTAAGCGTTCAGCACCTCTTTTTATGCTTATTTTGAATTAAACTATTATTGAAAAACCACTGTCTTGACGATTACAGAGGTTGTATTAAAAAAAATAATTATAACGTAAATCCTTTTCTGTAATCTCTAGTTACAAATTGATTAGCAGCTTCCATGTTTGTGATTTTCATATTCTCTCCATCCCATAAAAGTTTTTTACGTGCAAAATAATCCATTTTACCATTTGATTTTTCTTCACGTAGCATAAAACTTCGAATAGCTAGATTACCCATTAATACTGTCTCTGTCATTGGACCAGCGTAGTCAAAGGATGAGGTTAAATTCAAATGCTCTTTACTATTAAATCCTGCCTTACAAGCATCTACCCATTTACGTTGGTGACCATATTCTGGTTCAATCATTTCTTCTACTTCAGGACCAAAATCAGTAGACCCATCATAAAGATATAATTTAGGCATAAGAGGAGAACTATCGTTAATATTTGTAGAGATTATACCTTTTTCCCCAATCATCAATACACCATTTAGACTATCGTTTCCTCCTATATCACTATTTGGAGGGATAATTTCGGGATGAGGAGGTCTAATTCCACCATCACTCCATGACATTTGAATTGGAGATTTACTTTTTTGAGTAGCTTCAAAATTAATTGTAATTAATGAAGAAGGAGGACAGCCTTCTGGAAGGTAGTCTGGATTCCACATTTCAGTAAAAACACTTCCTACACTACATTCAGCAGCAGTTGGGTACTTTAAGCCAAGTGTTCTGAAAGGAATATCTATTAAGTGACATCCAACATCACCTAGCGCTCCTGTTCCATAATCCCACCAACCTCTCCAGCTAAACGGATGCATGTTAGGTGTGTAAAGCTTATCTTTTGCAGGACCTAGCCATAAATCCCAATTTAATGCATCAGGCTTCATACTAGGATTTGGATTTGGCATTGAAACTCCTTGAGGCCATACAGGGCGATTCGTCCAAATTTTTACATCAGAAATTGCTCCCACTGCATCGGTATCTATCCAGTTTTGAACCATATTTAATAATGGGTTAGAGCCTCCTTGGTTTCCCATTTGAGTAACAACTTTATGTTCACGTGCCATTTTAGTTAAAAGTCGTGCCTCACTGATATTATGGGTCATTGGCTTTTGAACATATACATGCTTACCTCGCATCATCGAAAAAGATGCAGCAGGTCCATGAATATGATCTGGTGTAGATATGGTAACTGCATCAATATCTTTTTCTTTATCTAGCATCTCTCTATAATCAGCATATTGTTTTGCTTTTGGAAATTTCTTTGCAGTTCGAGATGCACTTCCGGAAAAGTCAACATCACAAAGAGCAACCACACGTTCTCTTCCTTGAACTGAAGCATTACTAATATCACTAGCTCCTTTTCCGCCAGAACCAATAGCAGCTAGATTAAGTTGATCACTAGGAGCAATATATCCTGGGCCTCCCAATACATTTCTTGGAACTATCATTATCGATGAAGCGATTACACTTTTTTTGATAAAATTTCTTCTCGAGTCCTGCTTATTTTTTTTCATTATTTTATTTTTATACTATAAAATTGTATTAGAAAATTATCGTATTTATTGATGATTTTCTTTACTTTTTCAAACTAGCATTTAAATATAATTATTTTTTTATACATAAGGTTTAAAGTGTTTGTTAAACTAAAATTAGACACATCAAGACACTTCTTTTTTAATTAAATTATTTAAAATTTATTATGATTTAAGACTTCTTTTTTTAGTTCAATATTGAGATTTTTGATTTGTATTTATCATTATTAAATAGATGATTAATAGATTTTTAGCAAAAAATAGTCTAAATCATACCATATGACAATTTTATCTCATTAAATGGTATATTTGGTTAATTAATGTTGTTTTTGTCAAAATACACACGCTAAACAGTTTTAAAAAGAAAAATTATAATCAAAACAATGAGACTAGTCTTCACCCTTTTTTTTATTTCATTATTTGTTTATTCACAACGTGGAAAAACAGGGGATAAAACTTTTTCAAATCTTTTTCCTAAAGATTTATTGAATGAAGTTTCTAATTCTTCTTTAAAGATTATTAATGAAGTAGATCATGATATTATAGTTCTAGTTAGAGATCAAAATAAAAAATATATTCGCCATGTTTATATTCGAAATAATGGGTATTTCACTTTTAAAGATTTACCGATTACTCGACTCTATGTTCAATTTAAATCGAAAGATTTTTATTTTGAGGATAAAGAACGAACTGTTATCAATTTTGGTGTAAAGCACACCTTCAGCTTTTTCTTCGATGCTTCACAAACAGAGAATTATTTTAAGATTTCTAAAGAGGAGTTTTTTAAACCTTAAACATTAATTTAAAACGGAAATATAAGTTTAGTAAGATCTACAACAAGAGTAATGATTGGAAATTGGTAGTATTTAACTTTTTATTCAAAAATAATAAATGAAATACAAAAAATTATTGGTACTATAAAAAATATGATTTTAACCCATAGAGTTCTTTTTTATTTAAAAAATTATTTTCTATTGAGCATAAAGTCAGTATTCTAATAATTTTTTCTTTATCAAATTTAGTTATCTAAAATGCTATCAAAACAAAAAAATGATTCATTTATTCATATTTAATTAGTGACGTTTTATGCTTAAAAAAAAGCTTTATAATCATTGCAAAAAAATGATTATTGAAAAACTCGAAGAGTTAGAACAAAGAGAAAAGGACTTGCAAATTGCTCTAACATCAGAAAACAAAAGCTCTGTAGGTGATAAGCACGAGACAGGGAGAGCTATGATTCATCTTGAACGAGAAAAACTTGGCCAACAAATTGCAGAAAGCGAACTAAATTTACAAAAACTCATTCCTCTTAAAAATCATTTTGGTGCTGAAATTATTAGTTTGGGATCGGTTGTTCACACTGATAAAGGGAATTATTACTTATCTATATCTGTAAAATCATGTCAGATTAATTTGAAAAACTATTATTGTATTTCTTGTCAAAGTCCAATTGGAAAACTACTGTTAGGGAAAAAGATGGATGATCAAATAAATTTCAATGAAAACTTAAGTACGATTTTAGAAATAAAATAAATAAATTTTTGTAAAACTTATTTTAAATGGATAAAGGTTTTTCAAATCAATTAAGCATGATTTTAGTATCTTTTTTATCAAACATCGGTGATTAATTTAAATATAAAAAATTTTATACTCTTTAAGATCAATAAAAATCAAAAAATCAGCTTATTCTAAATTGACTGTAATTAAGAAAGTAAAAAGTAATATCTATTTACAGATTTATGAAATAGCAATTAATCACAATCGCAGTTCATACAGTTGCATGGCTTGCATGTACATCTATAACACATTCCTGCTTTACAAGGAGCACAATCACACTCGCATTTCATTTCTTTTAAGTTTTTCATAATAGGTAAGATACGATTATATTGGGTGGTTAATATTAAAACGGAAAATAGAATAATAATATTCCTTCTTCAATATAAGCTAACTTGTATTGGAGCCCAATAATTAATTTTAGAGGTTATTTCTTATCAATATACAATCTATTGTATGAATTTAAAATACTGAAAACTAATTCAGTCTATTTTTTATCAGTAATTTCATATAAACTCTTCATATTTAGAATAATGAAAAAATACCTTTTTTTAATCACCATCTTTTCTATTTTTTATTCAGTAAATGCTCAAAATAAAAATAATCTTTTTAGTTATATTGATGTATTCGACCTTCAATATGTTTCTAATCCTCAAATAAGTCCTAATGGAAGTCAGGTTATTTATAGACGAATGCGTTTTGATATTCTCAAAGACAGAATAATAGGGAGTCTATGGATCATTAATACTGATGGTTCTGATCATCAAAAACTAACCTCTAAAGAAGTTGAAGAGTATGGTTCCAGTTGGTCACCATCAGGAAATCGTCTTGCTTATATAAGTTCTACTAATGAAGGCTCTGAAATTTATGTTTATTGGAAAAATTCTGGTAAAATAGCTCGTATTTCTCAATTGGAAGGTAGCCCTTCAAATCTCTCATGGTCACCAGATGAGAAAAGTATTGCCTTTACAATGAATGTCAAAACTTCCCCACCCGTTTTAATTGAAATGCCAAAAATGCCAAAAGGAGCTAAATGGGCAAACCCTGCAAGAATAACAGATCGTCTATATCATGAATCAGATGGAAGAGGGTATATTGATCCTGGTTTTAATCATGTTTTTACAATTTCTTCAGATGGATCTGGAATCAACCAATTAACATCAGGAAACTTTAACCATAAAGGTCCTTTGTCATGGTCAAATGATAACTCAAAAATATTTTTTACTGCAAATAGAAGTAAAGATTGGGAATATAGTTTTAGAAATTCCGAAATAGTGAGTGTTTCTTTAATTGATAAAACTATTCAAATATTAACAGACCGTAATGGTCCAGATTCTAAACCCTTAGTTTCCCCAAATGGAAAATATATAGCCTATTCAGGTTATGAAGATAAAGTTCAAACTTATCAAAATAGAAGTTTATCAATAATGTTAATTAATGGCTCAGAGGATAAAGTCTTTAGCTCCAAAATAGATGCTAGCATAAATCAATATGTTTGGGATTCAAATAGTAAAGGATTATATGTTAGCTATGATAAACAAGGCGATACGAAAATTGCCTATTTAAGTTTATCAGGAAAAGTTACAAATATTGCTAATCAATTGGGAGGGACATCAATTGGACGTCCTTATGGTGGAGGTTCTTTTTCTGTTTCTGAAAATGGAAGTATTGCGTATACCTTTACTCTTCCTTCTCATCCGTCTGAACTTGCTGTAATTAACTCTAATGGGTTAAAAAAAATTACAAATATCAGTGATCCACTTCTTAAAAAAAGAAATCTGGCCAAAGTAGAAACTATATGGTACAAATCTTCATTTGATAACCGACAAATCCAAGGATGGGTAGTATATCCACCAAACTACGATTCAAATAAAAAATATCGTTTTCTTGTCGAAAACCATGGAGGTCCAATTTCAAATTATGGAAATCGATTTTCAGCAGAAATACAACTTTTTGCTTCAGCAGAATATATTGTTTTTTACCCTAATCCAAGAGGTAGCACAGGTTATGGAGAAGAGTTTGCTAATTTACTGTATCACAATTATCCAGGACAAGACTATAATGATGTCATGGATGGAGTAGATTTTTTTATTAAAAAAGGAATCGCTCATGAAGATGAACTTTATGTTACTGGTGGGAGTGCTGGTGGTATAATGACCGCTTGGATAATTGGTAAAAATAATCGCTTTAAGGCAGCAGCTGTTATAAAGCCAGTGATGAACTGGATTAGTAAAACCCTTGTAGCAGATAATTATTTTCAATATGCAAATTCTCGATTTCCTGGACAACCTTGGGAAAATTTTGAAATATATTGGAAATTTTCACCCTTATCTTTAGTAGGTAATATTGAAACTCCGACAATGGTAATGGTTGGAATGGAAGATTTAAGAACACCCCCAAGTGAAGCAAAACAATTATACCACGCCTTAAAACTAAGAAAAGTTCCTACTGTATTTGTGGAAATACCTGAAGCTAGTCATGGAATAGCAAAACGTCCAAGCAATTTAATCAGTAAAGTTTCACATATTTTAGCTTGGTTCAAAAAGTATCAATAATTTATATATTTTCATTAATGAATAAAAAATAAAAACATGAAACTTATTACATTAACATTTATCCTTTTCACTTCTATATCATTTAATGTTCATGGACAGGGAAGTATTGGCTATCAGACCCCAAAAGATGGAATTAAGGACCTTGTAGATATTGATTTAGCCCCGCGAGTTTTAAAAGATGATAATAATACTTTTATGATTCTTTTATATAGATCGGCGTATAAATCAATTGAAGAACTTTCTGAAAATGAATTAAGATTAGGTGGTTTAAGAGTTAATCCTTCAACATATATAGGAAGTAGAACAACCTATTACAATAATGTAAAAATAGTTTTCTTAAATGATAAAAAAAATAATATTCAGATAAAGGGACTTCCTGATAAAAGTAAGCTTTCAAATTTTGTTTTTTCACCTGATCAATCTATGGTAGCTATGACTAATACAACTCCAGAAGGGGTTGAGCTTTGGGTTTTAGATGTTTCCAGCACAGAGGCTAAAAAAATAAATGATCTAAAAATAAATTCTGTTCTAAGAAACTCAATTAATTGGTTTAAGTCAGGAGATAGACTATTAGTTAAAGTAAGAGTAAATAGCTTAAAAGGAATAATCAACTCTAAAAAACAAGTACCAACAGGTCCTGTGATTACTGAAAATAATGGGGCAAAAGCTCAAAACAGAACCTATCAAGATTTATTAAAAAACCCTATTGATGAATACAACTTTGAACAACTATCAACATCTGAACTATATGAAGTTTTATTAAATGGTGATTCTGAAATATGGGCTACTAGCGCTCTTTTTGAACGAATTGTCTTTTCTCCAGACGGAAACTATGTAATGATTAGAAAAATTAAAAGACCCTTTTCATACATAGTACCCTATTTTAGGTTTCCAATTGAAACAACCGTTTACGACACTTCAGGAAAGCTTATTAAACTTATAGCAGATGATCCTTTGTTAGAAGAACTTCCTAAAGGATTTATGGCTACAAAAACAACTCCAAGATCATTTAGTTGGAGAAGCGACCAGTCAGCAACATTAACTTATATAGAAGCACTTGATCGAGGAAATCCTGAAAATAATGTAAAGTTCAGAGATGCTCTTTATCAGTGGAAGGCTCCCTTTTCTGAAAATCCTGAATTAGTAGTTAAAACAATCAATCGTTTTAGGAGTGTTTATTGGGGCAATAAAACAACTGCCATTATTATCGATCGATGGTGGAATAGCAGAAATACAAAAACATATCTATTTAATCCTTCTAATCCAAAACAAGAACTCAAAAAAATAAATGATCGAAATTATCAAGATATTTACAGTGATGAAGGGGGTTTTGTAATGATTAAGAATGACCTTGGAAGGAATGTTTTAAATATTAAAAATAACAACTTGTTTCTTATTGGAGATGGTTTTTCTGATAAAGGACAATATCCGTTCGTTGATAAGATAGATGTTGAAACACTGAAAAAGAAACGTTTATATGAATCCACTTATGAAACTAAATTTGAAAATATTTTAAATTTTGATACAAAAACAGAAGAACTCTTTGTTCGAATTGAATCCAAAGACGAATATCCAAATTATTATTTTAAAGAGATAGGCAACAAGAAAATTAGACAACTAACATTTTTTAAAAATCCCTTTGAATCATTAAAGAAAATTCAATCAGAATTGATAACCTATTTCCGTGATGATGGTCTTGAGTTAAGTGGAACATTATATCTGCCCGAAGGGTTTGATAAATTAAAACCAAAACGAAAACCAATGATTCTCTGGGCTTACCCCAGAGAGTTTAAGGATAGTAACAGTGCTTCTCAAAAAACAAGTAACCCCAACCGCTTTATTTATCCAAGTTGGGGATCTCCAATTTATTGGGTTACTCAAGGATATGTAGTTTTAGATCGTGCCGCTTTCCCTATCATCGGAAGTGGAGACAAACAGCCCAATGATAGTTTTAGAGAGCAGCTAGTTTCTAATGGAAAGGCAGCTATTGATGCATTAAATAATCTAAAATATATTGATCCTGATAAAGTAGCGGTAGGGGGTCACAGTTATGGTGCCTTCATGGTCGCAAATCTTCTGAGTCATTCTAATTTATTTGCTGCAGGAATAGCTCGAAGTGGAGCCTATAACAGAACTTTAACTCCTTTTGGATTTCAAAGTGAAGAACGTAGTTATTGGGATGCACCGGAACTCTATAACTATATGTCTCCCTTTATGCATGCCGATAAAATGAAAACACCCTTGTTATTGATTCATGGGGAAGCAGATAATAATTCAGGGACATATCCTATGCAAAGTATTCGTTATTTCAATGCTTTAAAAGGTCTTGGAGCTACTACTCGATTAGTAATGTTTCCAAAAGAAAGTCATGGATATCGAGCGAAAGAGACTATTCTTCACTTATTATGGGAGCAAGATCAATGGCTTGAAAAATATGTTAAAAATCCAAATAAACAATTGATTGAAATAAAAAAAGATAGACATTATAAAAAAGGATAATTTTTAATCAATTTTTTGCTCAAAATTAACATTCATTAAAACCCATAAATTAGGATCAATATTTATATTTTTTGGCTCTGCGTCAACTTTAATTTTAAAAACATTATGTTTCTTTTTTAAGTTAATCAGTGTTGATTTTAGTTTAATATTTTCAAACTCTATTTCTATTTCAATAGGCATTTCAAATAAACTGCCATCAGTTTGAACCTGATTAATATTTAAGACGACTTGACCTGCCTTTTTATCATAATTCCAAAATCCATTTAATTTTAAGATTCCAGGATTATATAACCATTGATTAAAAAAATTTGTTAAATCTTTCCCAGATACATCTTCAATTACTCTTTTGAAATCATCAGTTGTTGCGTTTAAATCTCGGTATTTTTTATAATACACTTGAATTCCCTCCCAAAAAACTTTAGTACCTAAAACACCACGTAGCATATGTAATATCCAACTTCCTTTTTGATAAGTTTGTGAACTAGTAACATCTTTCATGTCTTCTAAATTATCATGTATAATCGTATAACTTGGATTTTCTTTATAAAAGGCATCCACTTTTTTTTGACTTGAAAGAAGACCTTTTACAAATTCATCTCGTCCATATTCGTATTCAATAAAAAGTAATGTGAAATAAGTTGCAAATCCCTCGCTTAACCAAACATCATCCCAATCATATTCTGTTACAGCATTACCAAACCACTGGTGAGCAATCTCATGTATGACAACATTCCTCCAGCGAATGTTTCGATCACCTTTAACAGAATTATCACTGTATAGAATCGCTGAAGCAGCTTCCATCCCTCCGCTTACACTGTTAGATTGAATATTAGCTAGTTTTTCATAGGAATAAGGACCAACATAATTACTATAAAATTCTAGTGCTTTCTTTGTTGGTTGAGCAAAATCATAAAATCCAGCATCTCTATCTTGTTTAAAGACCCAAGTTTGAATTGATTTACCATTAAATTCATCAATATATTGAACTGCAAAATCTGCTACTCCTAGAACATATAACCATGAAGCGATAGGGACTGATTGTTTCCAGTGGGTAAGTTTTTTGTTTTCAGATAAATTGGTTTCTTCTATTTTTAAACCATTTGAGACTACTTGGTAATGATCAGGAGCTGTTACAATAAATTCACACGTAGCTTTGTCGTAAGGATGATCAATTGATACTAGCCAATTGCGTGCACGATTTGGCCAATTATCGCTGAAGAACGTTCTATCTCCATATTTGTTTTTTCCAATTTTTAGTCCATTTGCTGGAATTCCTTCATATTTAATAATATACTTTCTCCTCTGATTAATTTTTGAAACTTCATTAAAATAGATAAGTAGCTCATTGTTTTGATGTTTAAATTTTAATTCTTTATCATTTACTTTAACACTAGTTACAATCATTCCTTTATATCCTAATTCACTTGAATAATTAACTAAATCTAATCTTAATTCTTGAACATTAGCAACAAGAAATTGAACGTCAACTGAAGCTTTGCAAGTTATTTTATCTGTTTTATCAGAAAGCCCGATATTAAAAACATAATTGATTACATCAATTTTAGTATTTTTTGGATAGCCATCATTTGAAGCAAATAAATTATAATTAAAAAACAGTATCATTATAACGTTAAACATTACTAAACCCTTAATTTTAAATATTTTCATTATTGATAATTTTGATTAGTAGTTTTGATAATTAATTTTCAATATCACTAATGTATCTATTTTAACTAAAATTAGTTTTTAATCAACCAAAATAACTTGTTATGTTTTTTAAAAAGAGTGCATTATTAGCATTATTATTTTTCCTTCAAAGTGAATCTTTTTTACAAGCTCAAGAAAAACATTATTTTCAAACTGATTTTTCAATATCAGAATTTGAAGCTCGCAGAGATAAAATATTTGATGAAATTGGAGAAAACTCAATAGCCTTAATTCAAAGTGCATCAAGTGTAGCAGGTTTTAAAGTATTTAGACAAACAAATACCTTTTTTTATTTATGTGGACTTGAAGAGGGACACGCTTACCTATTGTTAAATGGTAAAAATAGAAGTTCAACAATTTATTTACCCCATAGAGAAGAAGCGAGAGAACGAAATCAAGGAAAAATATTATCAGCTAATGATGCAGATTTAGTTAAAGAGCTAACTGGAGTGACTAGTGTACTTCCAATAGAATCTCTTGGGAATGATCTTATTAGGACAGGGCTCATTAATGGTAAATCTCCAATATTGTTCACTCCTATGAGTCCTGCTGAGATGGGTAATGACAGTAGAGACGAAATACTTTATGGACATGCACGTGCAGCAGCTGATCCTTGGGATTCACAAATTACACGTGAAGCACGATTCAAAAAACTATTAAACGAACGATTTCCTGAATTTAAAATTCAGGATCTTTCTCCTCTTTTGGATACAATGCGGTTGATTAAGAGTCAAAAAGAAATTGAAGTAATACGTAAAGCTACAGAAATTGCAGGGCTTGCTATAATAGAATCTATGAGGTCAACAAAACCAGGTGTTTATGAATATCAATTAGATGCTGCGGCAAAATATATTTTTTATCAACACGGCGCCCAGGGTGATGGTTATCCAGCAATTATTGGAGGTGGAACAAATGCCTTCATGGGACATTATTTCAGAAAAACAGATGTGTTAAATGATGGTGATTTAGTATTAATGGACTATGCTCCAGATTATCATAATTACACAAGTGATGTTACAAGAATTTGGCCAGTTAATGGAAGATTTAATAAAGAACAAAAGGCATTATATGAATATATAGTAGCTTATAGAGATGCTTTATTCAGCTATTTAAAGCCAGGTATTACCTCAAATGAGGTTTTAGATAAAGCAGCTGGAGACATGAGAAAATATCTTGACGATAATTTTTTTTCTAATCCACATCATTTAAAAGCTGTCTTAAATGGATTGAAATTTAGAGGTCATTTTCAGCATCCAGTTGGAATGGCTGTTCATGATGTTGGATCTATACACCAAGTTCCTTTAAAGCCTGGAATGGTTTTTACAATAGATCCTATGATTTGGATACCTGAGGAAAAATTATATATTAGAATAGAAGATGTTGCTGTTATTACTGCAACAGGAGTAGAAAATCTGAGTGCTTTTGTGCCCTCATCAATAATCGATATTGAAAAAATAATCAAAGAAAAAGGATTAACTGAATTAAGACCAGTTCAATATTTACCACTAAAAAGAAAATGATAACACACCCTAACTACTCATAAGTATAATCAGGATAAATAAGAATATATTTTTATCTTTAGAGAATGGATTTAAATGATTTAAAAGAAAAAGTACTTCAATTTATAGATGACGTTGCTAAATATCTTGGAGTAGAATTAAGAGTTTTAGTTTTAATTGCTTTAGCACTTGGAATCTTTCTTGGTAGAATATTAGGCTAATATATTTTAAACAATGAATTTTAATTATCGAAATAATCAGTAATAACGACTAATTAAAGATCTTTAATTTCAAAGAATCAAATCTTATTTATTTTTTAAATCCATTCGATATTAATGGATTTTTATTTTCAAAATATGCAAGAACATTTTTTTCAATGCCCATATTGCTGGGAAGAAATTTCAATGTTACTTGAGCCTTCAGATCAAAGTCAGCAATATATTGAAGACTGTGAAGTATGTTGTAGACCCATTCAAATTGAGTTTTTCTTTCAAGAGCAACTTCATTCATTTAACGCTCAATCCCAAGAATATTAGAAGAAATATCTAAAAAATAAAGATGATTAATTTCAGATTGTTTCGTTTGGAATTATTTTTTATTTACACATTTAAAAGCAAGTTTAATTTAGTTTTATAATATTAAAAAAGTCGTTAAAAAAGAGTAATTGATAGGGTAAAGATTTTGTGAAATATTCCCAATTATGTGAGCCTGGACGTGAAATAAACTCATGAGAAATGTTTCTTTGTTTCATTTTGTTATGGAATCTAATATTTGCATCATAAAAAAAATCATCTACTCCACAATCAAATATAAGTTTCAAGCTATTGGGCTTAAGCAAATAAACCATGTTAATTACAGAATTACTTTCCCAGTTTATCCTATTTTTAGAGTACTCACCAAGTCTTTTTTCTAGATCCCACCCTTTTGGAAAAGGGAGGATATCTAATCCGCCACTGATACTACCAGCAGCACCCCAAATATCCTGATGTTTAAAAGCTAGATAAAATGCGCCATGTCCACCCATACTGAGACCAGTTATTGCTCTCCCAGATTTATCTGATATAGTGTTATATTTTTTATCTATAGCTTCGATAAGCTCATTTGAAATATATGTTTCATATTTCATTTTTTGATCTATTGGACTGTCAAAATACCAACTTGTTATCCCACCATCAGGATTAACAATAATCATATTATATTGATTCACATAATTTTTGATCTCAGGCAATTTTTTTGTCCAATCAGAATAATTACCACCAGCTCCATGGAGTAAATATAAAACTGGTAATGGACCCCGCTGAATTTCATAATTATCGGGTAAAACAACTATATTCGAAATCAATTTATTCATTGATTTACTTTGTATTATTAATGTGTCAACTTCAAAAGCAAAAGCTATTGAAGTATTAAATATTATTAGAAGTAAAATTATTTTTTGTTTCATATTATCTTTCTATGATGAATTATTTAATTTAAGATTATTTACTTTTAAGAATATATTAAAAGTAAATAAAAAAATAATGAAACTAGCAATTAAAATTTTTGGAGTATCATCCTTTATTCTTATTCTAGTTGTTTCTATAAGCTACTTTTACATTACTTCAACTTTTCTTGATTTTGAAGATAGTTTTGCTGATCAAAAAAATTTAAAAGAACTAAAGGTTGGGGGATATACTTTTCTTGATCGAAATTCCAATGGAAAACTTGATAACTACGAAGATTCTAGAAAATCAATTGAGTCAAGAGTTGAAGACCTAATGTCTCAGATTACTATTGAAGAAAAAATACATCTTCTCAAAGGATCGGGTATGGCTTCTGCCATGGGGTTTATTGAGTCTGGTAAAGGTATTCCAGGTGTGGTCGGAACAATCGTTCCAACACCACGTCTCGGGCTCCCAGCAATCAACTTATCAGACGGCCCTGCTGGGCTTAGAATTCTTCCCAATCGACCTAACGATAGTTTAACTTATTATTGTACTGCTTTTCCTATTGGAACTTTACTAGCTTCAACTTGGAATGTAGATCTTGTTAAACAAGTGGGTATCGCTATGGGTGATGAAGCCTTGGAATACGGAGTTGATGTGATCCTCGGTCCAGGTGCAAATATTCATCGACACCCCCTGTGTGGTAGAAATTTTGAATACTATTCAGAAGATCCTGTTCTTACTGGAAACATCGGATCAGCTATGGTAAATGGTATACAATCGAAAGGAATAGGTGCTTCAGTCAAACATTTTGTGGCAAATAATCAAGAAACAAATCGAAACAATAACGATGTCATTATTTCTGAACGTGCAATGCGTGAAATCTATCTTAAGGGTTTTGAAATAATCATTAAAAAATCTAATCCTTGGTCGATCATGTCTTCATATAATAAAGTAAATGGAATATATGTTGCTGAAAGTAAAGAATTACTAACTGATATATTGCGTGAAGATTGGAATTTTAAGGGTCTGGTAATGTCAGATTGGTTTGGAGGAATTAACGCCTCTGCAATGATTATGGCAGGGAATGATCTACTAGAGCCAGGAACTAATAGTCAATGGAAAGCCTTAAAAAAAGGATATAAAAATGGAGATTTATCCATAAAGGCAATAGACGCTTCTGTAAAAAGAATTCTTAAATTAATTATTGGTTCTAAAAAGATGCAGCAATATGAATTCAATGAAGATCCTGATTTAGAAGATCATGCCAAAACAGCTCGAAAATCTGCCTCGGAAGGAATGATTCTTCTTAAGAATGAAGAAACTCTTCCCATTCAAAAGATGAAAAATATAGCTCTATTTGGTGTTACTTCATATGATTTAATTTCAGGAGGTACAGGGTCAGGAGATGTAAACGAAGCATATTCTGTTTCTTTAGAAGAGGGATTGAAAAATGCAGGATACAGCATAAATGAGAATGCTAAAAAAGTTTTCCAAGTTTTTAAATCTGAAAACAAAGAAGGTTTTTTAAAAAAAGAAGGATTGGAAGCCATGATTGACCCTTATAGTCCTCCAGAAATAAAATATATAGATTCACAATTAAAGCAAATAGTTTCTAGTACTGACATCGCAATCGTAACGATTGGAAGAAATAGTGGAGAAGGAGGGGACAGAAAAATAGAAGATGATTTTATTTTGTCAAATATTGAAAAAGAAAATATTAATAACATATGTGATATTTTTCATAATTCAGGAAAAAAAGTAGTGGTTGTTTTAAACATTGGAGGTGTCATAGAAACTGCATCATGGAAAACCAATCCTGACGCTATTTTACTCGCCTGGCAAGGAGGACAAGAAGGAGGAAATGGTTTGGCAGATATACTAAGTGGAAAAGTAAACCCAAGCGCAAAATTGCCTATGACTTTTCCCATAAATTTAGAAGACCATGAATCCAATAAAAACATGCCTTTAGAAGGAACTACTTTTAATCCTCTAAAAATGTTGAGTTTTGGAAATGAAAAACCTTTGAATAAAAAGATAAAGGATATAGATTTCACAAAATACGAAGAAGGTGTTTATGTCGGCTATAGACATTTTGATAAATCAATATTAGATGTTTCATTTCCTTTTGGATACGGACTTTCTTATACTGATTTTAAGTTTTCAAGAATGAATGTAACCCAAAATAATGACAGTATAAAAATTTCTTTAAAAATTAAAAATATTGGTGATTTTAAAGGAAAAGAAGTTGTTCAGCTCTATGTGTCTAAGTTAAAGTCTAATATAGATCGTCCTATAAATGAATTGAAAGCATTTCAAAAAACGAGTACTCTAAAGCCTAGTCAATCTGAAACACTTATCCTTAAAATTCTGATTTCTAATTTGGCTTACTGGGATGAAAAGAAATCAAAATGGATTATTGAAAAAGGAACCTATCAGTTAAATTTAGGCACTTCTTCTCGAGATATTAAAGAGTCTGTGAATATTGAAATTTAATGGGATAAAGAGTTATTTTTTTTTACTCTATTTTTTCTAACGTGCAGATTTAATATTCTACTATTTTCTTTTTTTACTATTGGATTATTTCTGTGACCCCATATTTTTTCACGTGCTATTTTTCCAGTTTTTGACAAATCAACAACTGGCATTGGGTATTCTAGTTTGATATTATTAAACTCTTTATCTAATAAGGTCATTTTCCAGGGTTCATGAATAAATTGGGAAGGGATGGATTTTAATTCAGGCACCCATTTTTTGATAAAAAAGCCTTCAGGGTCATGTTCTTGAGACTGCTTGATTGGATTGTACATTCGGATAGTGTTTATTCCGGTTGTTCCTGCTTGCATCTGAAATTGTGTGTAATGTATCCCAGGTTCATAATCCAGAAATAGATTTGCTAAATGATATACTCCTTTTCTCCAGTCACAATCAAAATGGAGACAAAACAGAGAAACAAGCATAGCACGCATTCTAAAATTAATCCAACCAGTCGCCTTAAGACAGCGCATACATGCATCTACAAGTGGAAAACCAGTTTCCCCATTTTTCCATGAATTAATTAATTTTCTATCATTTGAATAATTTAATATTTCATAGCCTCTGTTAACGCAGCGAGTTTCATAGTCACATTCTGATTCAAATTTTTGAATAAAATGATTATTCCATTTTAATCTAGTAAGTAGTCCATTAAAACTTCTTTTATTGGGTTCGTAGTTAGGATGTTTTTTAACATGATGATAGGCTTGCTTTATACTAATATTTCCCCATGCTAGATAAGGTGATATTCTTCCACAAGATTTTCTGCTTTCTTTAGGTTTTGAAATATGGCGGCTATAATTTTTACCCCTGTCTTTACAAAATGAATCTAAATATTTCCAAGCAAAAATCTCACCTGCCTTTTGAAATAAATTAGGGTATTCTTTTAATTTTTTCTCTAAAGACAAGTTAAGTTTAAATTTAGAATCAACGAATTCACCTTTGTGAAAACCGAATTTATTTATTATTGTGTCCTGACTTATATAATTATACCATTGACTATCCCATTTAGATCTATTTTTGATACCGCGAACGATACCATCTTTTTGAAACTCTTGCCAATGGACCCTCTTTTCCTTGAGTAGTTTTGATATTTTTATATCTCTTTTCCAAGTATTTAAAACTCCAGATTCTTGATATGAGAATATTTTTTTTAAATTAAATTCCTCACTAAGTTGTTTGAAAACATCAATAGATTCAGCATTATAAATGATAACTTCTCTACCAAATCTCTCTAGTTGTTTATTCATGTCCATAATGGAATGATAGATAAACTGTAAATGCCTAATCGATGTATCTGAATAAGATATTAACGATGGTTCAAAAATATAGATAGCAATGTAATCTTCCTTAGATTTTTCTGCTTCAAAAAATGAAGAATGATCTTGAGTTCGCAAATCTCTTTTAAGCCAAACAATATTTAGGTTTTTTTTCATTTTATAGGCAACTTTATCTGGTAATAAAGATAAAAATTTCTCTTAATTTTTAAGTGGATTAAGTTGAGTACTATTCTATATTATTAAATTGATAATAGGATCTAAATTTTATGTAATATAAAGTAGGGAAAGTTTTATTTTTCAAATAATAATCAAACTATTGGTAAGCATTTGTAACTATTCAAAATAAAAATAATTACCATCACTAGTCTTCATGTAATCTATTATTAAAATAAATATTATTTAAAAATTCTTTTGATGAAATTGATACCTGTAATTGCACTAGCTGTAATTAAGCCTGAAAATAATGCAGCACCCACACCCGCAGTTACAATATCTTGACCAGTTAAGTATAAGCCTTTTATTTTTGTTTTTGGTCTTAAGAATTTTTGACGAAATCGTTTAGGATTATGATCAATTCCGTATAATGCTCCTTGTTTGTAATTTGAAAAATGTTTTGCTGTAAGAGGAGTGGAAAATTCATATAATTCAACTTTACCTTTTAGTTGAGGTAATTGTTTGAATAAATGCTGAAGAAGACGTTGAGCAAATTCTTCCTTTTTAATTTCGTAAGCTTCTCCACGTTTTTTCCATGCTGTCCCATCCCATTTAGCAAAAGCTTCATAAGGAATCATTGTAATTATATCTATAGTACTTTTACCAGGATAACGTTCATTCCAATCAGAAAACTTCGCTGATGGAAAAGAAATATATACTAAAGGAAATTCTGTTTTATTATTATTTAAAAATCGCTCTACACAACCGTCATGATCAAGGTCGTCAGGATAAATCCATAAATTTGTTTTTGGAAGTTTTAGATCTTCAGGTGAACCATTTAGTCCAATATAAAGACATCCATATCCTACAGATGGACTAACTTTTCTTAATTTTTCATTTAGCTTATGACTATAAATCACATCTGAAGGGAGTAAATTTTCAAAGGTGTTAAAAATACCAGTACCGCTGATGATAGTTTGTGCATAAAAACAATTCCCATCAGTCAACTTGACGCCTTTAACTTTATTGTTCTTTACAATGATTTTATCAACTTCTGCTCGAACTAAAATAGTTCCACCTCCTTTTTCAATTACTTTTTCAATCGTATTTAAAATTTCAGAAGAGCCTTTTGCAGGAACACTTCCTCCTTGCATATAATGTTTTGCAACAGAAGCATGCATTGCAAAACTACTTTGTTTAGGTGGAAGTCCATAATCTCCATATTGTCCACACAACACCTTAATTAGTGTTTCATCTTTAGTGAGTTCACTTAAAACATCATAAGTTGTTCGATCAGAGTATTTCAAGTATTTTTTTCTCATATATTTTCCCAAAAGTGCACTAGTCATTTTGGGTAATGCTTTGTCTATATAAAATTTTGAGGCTGCTTTATTGGCTGCAAAAATTAAATTGATATATCTTTCAATTGCTTCTTTTTCATTGGGAAAATACTCACCCATTTTGGATTTGAAATTATCTACCCCTTTAACAAAATCATATTGCTTATTTCCCAAAATAACACGGTCATATATTTCTCCCATATCATCCCATTGTAATTCTTTATCTGAAACATAATCAAACAATTTCCTCAATACACTATTAGGTCTTTGAACTTCTCCTATATAATGGATACCTACATCCCATTCAAATCCTTTTCTTTTAAAAACATGTGTAAAGCCTCCTGCGGTATAATGTCTTTCTAGTAATAAGACTTTTTTCCCTGTTTTTGAAAGTAGTGCGCCTGCACAAAGACAACCAATCCCCGTACCAATTAAAATAGCATCATAAGCTTCAGCTAATTTGGGAGATTTTTTATAAGACTGGATCATTAAAATAAAATTTTATTAAAGGTAATAAATTACCTAACTTTATTTAGATTGTTTGATCTCACAGAAGATCTGTGTGGGTTTAGATTAATATCTAATTATTTCCTAACTTTAGGATATGATATTATTTATGTTATTGATTATTGGAGTATCTCTTTTGGGAATTGTGATTATTGGTGTCAGTGCAACTGAAAAAATTGTTAAAAAAGCAGAAATAAAACTAACACAAGAATTTAATTTCCGAAAAAGCAATCCTGATAATATTGATGAAGATAAATTGAGAGGGCTTTACAGGAAAAAAAAGCACGCGTATGCAAGAAGTAATACTTTAATTGCTCTAACTATTGTGCTATTTTTGTGTTTAATGTCTGCTCTAAGTTTATATTTTTCTGATCATTTTTAGCTAATTCCGATTTATTTTATTTTTTGATAAAACTAAAATAGGTTTTGGAAAATATACAAATAATGCGAACCCTTCCAAAAGCATTTTTTTATCAAGACATACTTGGTTTATTCATATTAATAGGTCAGATATTTTTAAATTTCAATATGAGTATTATTCTATATCATCAAACACTTGTTAGCAATTATTCCTTGACAAAAAAATCGTCATGGAATGGTTTAGAATATTTAATGGATACTTTATACTATAAATTAAATTGATATTGAAATTTGAAATACAGCTGACTATTTTCAATTCCAAACTTATTTTTGCTATTCAAATGAGAATATCCATTTGTACCTCCAATATAGAAAATTGTAAACGGATTTGGATTCCATTTTAACAAGGGCTGATAAAAAAAGTTTTCATCAAAGTCATTAAATTCTCCAATAAGTCTAAAAGAAAGAGTGTTGTTAAATTGATAATTGATTTCAGTACGCGCAATATAACCTTTAAAATAAAAGCTGTCATATCTTTTATTTTTTAACTGAGAGTATCGAAAACTTGGGCTCAAGGTTAATTTTGGAGTAATTTGGAAACTATTAAATGTTCCAATAAACATGTTATTACCTGTCGCA
>CAJWAE010000008.1 GCA_913020075.1 uncultured Flavobacteriaceae bacterium | reverse complement strand
TCGACTGGAATGTAGGCCGGGTTGTTGCCAAAGTTGAAGAACTCGGATTATCGGACAATACCATCATCATTTATTTGTCGGATAATGGTCCGAACGGGGTTCGCTGGAACGGTGACATGAAAGGGGCAAAGGGTTCAACAAATGAAGGAGGCGTCCGATCTCCCCTATTTATGAAATGGAGTGGTACATTAAAAGCCGGAAAGACGATAACACAAATTGCTAGTGTACTAGATCTTTTACCAACGTTAACTGATTTATTTGGAATTGATTATGTACCACAAAAAACGTTGGACGGAAAAAGTCTTAAGCCTTTATTATTAGAGGCTAATCCGAAGTGGAAAGATCGATTTATCGTTAATTATTGGGCGAAAAAAATTAGTATTAGAAATCAGCAATATCGATTAGGTCCTGAAGGGAAATTCTTTGATATGGAAAAAGATCCAGGACAGAGGGTGGATGTTTCATCCCAACAACCAGAATTACTGCAACAATTTATCCAAGAAAAAAAGAGATGGAAGGCAGAAGTGTTTTCAGAACTTCCAGAAATAGATATCCGAACTTTTCTCATAGGACATCCTGATTATACTTTTACTCAGATTCCTGCACGTGATGGAATCCCTTATGGCAACATCAAACGTTCCAATAAATTCCCCAATAGCTCATTCTTTACTAATTGGACAAGCGTTTCAGACAGTATAAGTTGGGAAGCAGAAGTATTGGAAAGTGGTAGGTTTGAGGTAGAGCTTTATTACACCTGCCCACCTAAAGATATTGGTTCTATTTTCGAGCTAAGTTTTCGAAATAATAAACTTATAGGTGAAATAAAAGAGGCATATGACCCTTTGTTCCAAAACGTGGAATACGATAGAAGCCCAAGAACAGAATCCTATGCAAAAGACTTTATGAAAATCTCTGTAGGAACCATTGAGCTTAAAAAGGGGAAAGGATTTTTAATATTAAAAGCACTCGAAATTCCTGGGACACAGGTGATGGACTTTCGTTTGTTGATGCTAAAAAGGGTAGCGAAGTAAAAGGCATATCCTCTTCATTAAATTAACGAAGAAAAACAGTGTTGAGATATTTAAGCTACATTTACTATTAAGTTTTATCTATTGTGTCAAATTAGTGTCACTTTGAAAATAGTTGAATTTTCAAATGTATTGTAACAAAGGGATTTTAAAAAATTACTCCATATACTTGTAGATCAAATCCAGTTATAGTAATGCCTAAAACTCATCTACTAAATTTTGTAAAAAGTCAGAGTTTTCTTTACTTAATAAGAGTAAATATAGTTTTTCTCCATTTCGGTCAATAGTAGTTATTTGTTTTGGAATGTTAGATGTTTTTTCATTCGTAAAATATTTGTAAAAAGCTAGTCCGTTGAGATAAGTTCCATTTTTAGATGGATGTGAATTATCATGAAAAAGATTTAAATCAGGTCGGAATTTTCTGGCTTTATCAAATAATATTCCACAAGGAACTACATCAACTTCAAGTTTTTCACTCATATTATTGTATGCAGAGGATATGGTTTCAATCATTAGTGGATTTGCACGATAAGCCCAAGTCATCATAAATACAGGAATAGCATTTTTACTTTTGACTAGCTCAACCATCTTTCTGCTTGTCTTTAGAAATGGAAATAAAGAGTCCTTATTCTTGGGGTTTACAAGATTCTCCAGATTTTTTTGTGTTGCCGAACTATGATGTTGTAGTACTACATAATCAAACGATTCTGAATTAAGAATATCAATCGTTTGAGTTCCTTGCTCTTGATTTAAATGTTCTTGTAATGTTGATCCTGGCACTATCGAATGTCTAGTTTTTAAGTGATAATTGTCACTATATATCGACATAGCATTTACAACTTGTGGTAGATTATAATAATAGGTAAAGCTATTTCCTACAAAAAGAATACTTAGAGTATCTTTTTTTTTATTTTGCCCAAAAGAAACAAGTGGAATAAGTAATAAAATAATAAGTAGCTTTTTCATTATATTAATTTTTGATTGGGAAAACCATCGTCCCAAAACATTATATTTTCTATGTTAAAGTTACTTTAACATAGAAAATTATGAAAGAGTTTATGAAAAAATGAGACATGGGAAAACTAAAATTTTAAATAGTGATAATTATTATTTAGCAAAAGGAATAACTGCTCTCCGTTTTCCCCAGCCTAAGTGGATATTGAAACCACTTTTTGTTTCATTAAATATCATTGAGAAAGCTTCAAGAGTTTTGCTGCTATCTTCCTCCCAAGGAACAGTAAGCCTTGCAATATCATTATTTTGATCGTAAGAATAAGCTCCCCAAACATGGGTTGCTTTGTTTATTATGATGGTAATATCATTTCCAGATGTAATAGCATAAAGAGTATAAGATCCTGCAGTAATTTCTGTTTCGGCAAGCTTCATGTTAGAATACAAAGTAAGCTCTGTAGACTCATTAGCCCCCAAACGCCATACTTTCCCATCAGATACAAGAGATGAAATCGCTCTTCCTTTTAATTGTGGACGGCTATATATTACTCGAGCTAATTTATTTATTATTTTATTAGATGAAGGAAATTCAATCATGTCCATTGGACTCTTGTCCAATCCTTTAAAATCTTGAGCATGAATAAAGTATGTAAATATTATAAATGACAACGTTATTAAATTTTTCATGTGATATTAATTTAAAAATTAATGGAAATATACTCTAGTAAACTTACAATTCTATAAAATGATTTACAAATTTTATATCAAAATGACTTTCAACATTATTAGACTAAACTCACATCTGATTTATTTTTTGATATGTTTGAGTTTTATTATGTCATTTAATTAGTTTTTTTTGTTGGAAAGTAAAACTGTTTTTATCTCAGTAATCAATAATTCCTTTGTTATATTGGCTCTAAAGAAATATTTCTAAATTCTTGTTTAGTTTATGGAGTTACAATCTTTTTTTTTCTTTACTATAGACTCTAACACTTTAAATTATGTTGTCTAAAAATATCAGAAAATAAAACTTTTATACGCTGGGCTTACTAAAATAAATAGGTGCTTTTCAGTCTTAAATTAGTTAATAATAAAAGGGACCTCCATTGCAGAGGGTAATGCGTTTTTCTTAGACTCTTTAACCATTTTTTCAACTTCGATCATTAGCTTCTGATTTTCAATTACAATTCCATCTTTAATGGTGTGTAAAATCCCTCCCTTTCTTATCATATTGCCATTAACATCCTCAGTTAAAGCTCCAAACTGATACATGTTTCTTAGATTATATAAAGGGCTGGCTTCTACAATAATTAAATCTGCTATATATCCTGGTCGAACTAAGCCTAATTTCTCTTGCCGAAGGGTTAAAGCACTATTTAAAGTTGCCGATTTTAACACTTCAAGTGTATGCATTCCTGTTTCCCTTAAAAGCTGTAATTCCCTTATATTAGAAAAACCAGGAGTTGCAAAAATATAACTATCGTCTGTACCATAAGCCACTCTACCTCCTTTTTTATTAAACTCAAAAATAAGATCTCCCCAAAGATTAAAAGCATTAGACCAATAATATTCATCATCACTTGTCCAATCATAATGATAAGCTCCGTGATAATTTGGGTCTGGACCATTTCTTTCTATTAATAATTGATGAGTATATTTTTTATGCCAAGGCAAGCTTTGTGCTCTGAGAATATCTCGATTAGCCTCATAAACAACTCGAGTTGGAAGCATTGTTACACCATAATATACTAATGAATCTGCAATTTCATTAAGTAAAACTTTTTCATTTGTTTGAGACCATACCTTACCTGCTTGTCTAAATCTTTCGTTTTCATCATTGTAATTATAAGTCGGAATAAAATCTTGAACCTGTCTATCTAATGCAGATTCAGCATAGGCATAATGGTGTTCAATCATTGTAACCCCTAATCTTGCAGCATCTATAGCTTTAGTCACTGCAGTTGTACTGGGAGGTATATGATAAGTTGTGATTCCACCATTTTCTTTAACCGCTTTACAAACTGCTTTTAGCAGTTCTTGACTCCATCCTAAATTTCCTGCATTTACAACGTGAGCACCATTTTCAAACATTTTTTTTACTACATCAGGAGTATTTTTCGGATCATCAAGAGCTATTTTATCATATTTTGTAGTTGCACCATAAGACCAAATAGGAAAAAGTTTTGGTGCAAGAATTTTATTTTCTTTACTCAATTTAGCCTGATTCATTCCGGGAATTAGTCCTCTGTCCGAACCTGGAACCATAGTTGTTACTCCATGAGCTAATTTTAAATAATAAATATACTCCAGAGGCATTGGCTCTGTTCTTAAATGAGTGTGAAGGTCAATCATGCCGGGCATTACGTATTTACCTGTCGCGTCTATAACTCTATCTCCTTCTTCTCTATTTACGATTCCTCTTCTTTTAGCTGTGACGGGATCAAAGGGAATCATATCAGTAATTTTATTTCCTTTAACAACAATATCATAAGGTCCAACCGGAGGTCCACCATGACCTGGAATGACCATAGCTCCTCTAATAACTAATTTATTATATGGGCCTGCTGCAAGTCCACCAAACAATTCCTGAGAGTATAGTGGAGAAATAATTAGTATGTGAATAATTAATATTAGTATACTTTTTTTCATGACTGTGAGTTTTATAAAATGATATCTTTTTATTTAATATTCCAATTTTGTAATCTATTATTTTTAGGAGCTGTTTTTTTTAACCGTTCTTGAATTTTATCCAAATACAAGGTGTTGTATCGAAGTCTTGATATATAATTTGGATTTTCTTGGTCTCCATTCCAACAATGCTCTGCATTATTTCCATAATCGACTTCCCCATCATAATATGGATTAGATCTGTTTTCAAGGAATTGTTCAGTTAAAACAACCGCATTATTGAGATAATAATTATCCATATCACCGCAATAAAGATTGATTTTACCTACTAAATCAAAACCTATTTTATCCCAATCACGCTCCATAATAAATCTTAAATCATAATTTTCTTTCCAATAATTAGCTACTTCTATATCAATTTCGCCTGAAAGTTTATCCCAGATAGGTTTTGGATATCCGTCATCTCCAACAGGAGAATAGACCGCCTGCCAGATATCCCACTGATCGCCTGATCTACTTTTATTTCCAAGGATATGTTCTTTTCTATTAATATCTTTTAAAGAAGTTTTGATACGTCCTTTTCCGTCTCTCATTCCTGGTCTAAGAGTTTTTTTAAAGTCCCCCTCACTGTAATATGCGTTTTTATCTTTATATAAATCTATTACCGTATATGCTCTAAAATCAATGGGGTCTGGGCAAGCAGCAAAGCAACCATTATATTCTTTAGGGTAAAACACCTGAGCAGCTAAGGCTTCCCATCCACCAGTTGAGCCTCCATAAAGAAAACGACCCCAGCCCTTACCAACACCATTAAATATTTTTTCAATATGAGGAATCAACTCGTAGGTTATAGCATCCCCATAAGGACCAATATTGGCTGAATTC
Organism: uncultured Flavobacteriaceae bacterium; assembly: GCA_913020075.1. Taxonomy (GTDB): domain Bacteria; phylum Bacteroidota; class Bacteroidia; order Flavobacteriales; family Flavobacteriaceae; genus MS024-2A. Next base: position 38,131 of record CAJWAE010000008.1, on the reverse strand, counting down.
ACTGCATACGAGTCATCATAATAGGGGTTTTGATGTTGAATTTCAAGCACTAAAAAACGAGGAAAATCATTTGATATCCATTTTTGATAAAAGTCAAAGGCCTCTTTTTCCTGAATATATTTATATCCTGTTATGTTAAATCGACTACTATATATACTGTCATTTTTTATGGCACTTGGAGGAGTTGTTCTAAACCCTCCTACTGTTTTAGGAAAATGACCATGAAAAACCATCAATGGATATTCAATTTCACTTTCTTTAGAAAAACCTTCTGGAATAAGAACGTTTGCTTGAAGATACATAGGTCTACCCCAAAACTCGGTCAGAATTTTGCTTTGGATTTTAATGTGTTTTATATGTTTTGTGTCCTTTTCAGGTTCTATTGATGGAATTTCCTCGGTTATTTCTATTTCAATGGATTTAGCACTATTAGATAAATTCACCCTCATAGGTTTACTGTAAATATTTTTTGGGCTAATATTCCATTTTTGCCCTTCGCCCTGATCCATTGGAAGCTGAACCTCAAAACCACTAGATAAATTGAATGTGTCATATTTATTTAATATTGCCTGGATATAATAGTTTCCATCTGGAAGGTCTCCCAATTCATCAATTGGATATGCTAGAGTTTCAGAATTAAAACTTTCAGTGGAGTTAGGCATCCAGTTTTGAATATTTTTACCAATAATTACAGCTGTTTTATCTGAATCATTGATTTGAAACCTGGGCTCTGTTTTGACATCTTTACTAATAATAACTAAAAGTCTTCCGTCAAAACCCTCATTACCTAAAGCACTTGAATATTTTACTTTTATAATTGAATTCCTTTTAGGATTACAAGAAAATAAGGTGAAAAAGATTAAATTTAATATTAAAACAAAAAAGCCTTTACGTTTCATAAAAGAGGTCATAATGAATTTATTAAAATACTTAAATATAAAGAAAATGATTAGAAAAACATTATATATTGGTATACTATTTAGCTTTTTAATTGCTAACTCTCAGTCAGTTGCGCTTGTTGGCGGCACCCTCATTGATGGTTTTGGAAATGATCCAATAAAAAATAGTGTTATTCTCTTGGATGGTGAGAAAATTATTAGCGTTGGAACTATTGCCACTCTGGAAGTTCCACTAGGAATTAAGATTATAAGCACAGAAGGAATGACAGTTATGCCAGGTTTATGGGATATGCATGTCCATTTAATGCTTAACGGACATTCTGACTATACGCATTGGGATAAAACCTATATAGATCAATTTGAAGAAGTAATAATGCCTTCTTCCGCAAATCAGTTGCTTATGGCAGGAGTTACAAGTGCAAGAGATCTCGGTGCTCCGTTGAAAGCAAGTATTTCAGTTAGAAATAAAATAAATAAAGGAGAAATTCTAGGTCCTACAATGTATGTTAGCGGTCCATTTATCCAAAAAAATCCTTATCCAGGTACAGAAGCATTTAGATGGGGAATTAAAAATCCAGAAGATGCAAAGAAAAAGATAAGGTTATTAGCAAAAGCAGGAGTTGATTGTATAAAATTAATTGATCAAGATCAGATGAGTTTTGAGGAAATTCAAGCAATTGTTAACGAAGCCCATAAAAACAATTTAAAAGTTGTTGCTCATTCCCATCGACCTGATGAGATAAGATTGGGTTTAAAGGCTGGGGTAGACAACTTTGAACACACTGGCTTATCATCTGCTCCTGAATATCCTGCTGATATAATCCAATTAATTCAAGAAAGAACTGCTCAAATGAATAAAGGACCTCTTTTTTGGACACCTACAATAGAAGTATTATATAACTATGACTATACCATTAAAAATTCTGAAATTTTAGACAATACTAGTTGGCATCTGGGATTACCAAATCACATTATAAAAGATATTCAAAACTCCATTAAACATCCTGGAAAACTTCCATATTTTCAGTTAACCCCTATTAGAAAGCCAACATTAAAAACAAAGTTTAATCAATTAAAAAATACCGGTGTTGTCCTTTTAATTGGAACTGATAGTGGAGTACCCATGAAATTCCATTCTCAAAGTACATGGAATGAACTTGATATTTGGGTGAATGAATTGGGGATTTCTCCTTTGCAGGCAATCAAGTCTGCAACTTACTGGCCATCTGTTTTTATGGGAGTGTCTGATAAAGTAGGTACTATTACTCCAGGGAAACAGGCAGATATAATTGCTGTTAAAGGCGACGTTATTAGATACATTTCTTTGTTACAAGATGTTGATTTAGTTATAAAAAAGGGAAATGTTATAAAAAATAAAAGCTGATTTATTCTTTTAAATATTCTTGATTATATTATTAATTAAATCCATAATCGTTTATGATAAAATCTGTGAAATCATTTTTTCTGTTTTTATTTATTGAAAATAACACCTACTAGATTTAGATTTATTTAATTCCATTGATTCTATAAACATTTAATTAAACTGTCTTTATTGATTAATAGATGGAACTTAAAACTTTTTTACTTGGTGTAACTTTTAAAATTTACAATAAAAAAACCCTTCATATTCTGAAGGGTTTTTAATTTATAATTCAATTGGATCCTAATTTATATTGTCGTTTGATTGAATTTCAGAAATTGTGATCGGAAAAAACGAACCTGGAGAATTTATCGCAGGAGAGGTAGAAATCCAATATTCGGATGGTTTCCCAAAGCGATAATGATCAGCCAATCTTCTACCTTGAAGGAAAAGATTAACTCTTCTTGAGTGCTCAAGTAGATCTTGTGCGTCAATCTGACCAGAATAATCAGTTAATCCGTCAAGTGCTCTGATTTTATTAATATGTGTCGTAAACGTAGCATTATCACCAGTTGCTAGTGCATTTTCAGCAATTATTAAGTGCATTTCTCTTCCGGAAACTACTGGATATTCTGGATAGAGCTGCGCGATAGTAAAATCAGCGACTAGCTTGAAAAGTGCTGGATCTGCTATGTTATCAATGGGATCCATTAAAGAAATTGTAGTTGAAGGATCATCATCAGTATAAGCATCAGGCCTTTTTGAATCAGAAGAAATAACATAAGTGTCTGAAATTCTCATTTCAAGACGATCGTTTACTTCACCTGCGATATCTAAACCACCAATGGTCTGTGGAGCTGAGCCAGAAGTTAGTAAGTTTACATAAAAGTCTTCGCCTAATGCGGCTAAAGCTTCCTGAGCTAAAGCTGCTGCAGCTGAAGAACTAACAAGAGGACTTGCTGTGTTAACAGGATTAGTTTTAGACCATATTCCCTTTGAAAAATGAGCTCTGGCTTTGGTCGCTTTAAGAGGAGCTGTAAGTCCTGAATTTAAAGCTAACGCCTTATCTAAGTAACTAATTGCAGTATCATACAAAGAACTCATATTTGCAGCACCAACTGGGGGACTACCTTCTGTTTTAACCGATCCAACAACAAAATCATCAAACATATCTGCAATAACAATATAGATAATTGCTCCGTACCAGTATGCTCTAACTAAATCAGATTTATCGGATGGGGTGAATGCATTAGATGAACTAAATTCTTCACCTTTAGATATTACGGCGTCAGCCCAGTATCTAGCTTCATTCACAGGAAAAAAAGCTCCATCAATAAACTCATTGTTAATATTGTCCACATTTCCAAAATTTAGCTGCTGCCATGCATCACGTGAACCTATCCATATCATTTCATCACTCGCTACAGAATAGGGAGCAAGAATGTTTCCATAAGCCCTAACAAGAACACCTTCAAGACCATTAACCATGGGAGGAAATGCTGTTATATTAAGCTGTTCTTCTAGTAAATTGTTGGGATTGTCAGCATCTAGAGTACAACCAACAAACAATAAACTAGGTAATAATAAAAGAAATATTTTTTTCATTGTATAAGTGTTTTTTATTGTTTTCATTTTAGAATCCTACTTTAAGAGTAATCATTACTTGTCTTGGAATAGGCCATCCAAAAGCGGCAATACCTTGTCCAAAATTTTGGCTCAGTGCACTTCCACTTCCTCTACCGATAAAGTTTATTCTAGGGTCTACACCAGTGTAACCTGTAAACATCGCTATGTTTCTTCCTGAAACTCCTAGAGTAGCTCTATCAAAATTAAAGGTATCTAAAAGGCCTCCTGTAAATTTATAATTTAAACTTAACTCGTTCCAACTAATAAAATCAGCCTTTTCGAGTGTATTTAGACCTGAAAAAGGCGATAAAGCTAACGTGTTATTCACCCAATCTCCTAAAGCATCAACCCTTACATTTGGGTCGTTCTGAGGATTAAAACTAGCATCAACCCCTCCTGTAGCATAATCTCTTACAGTTCGAGATGATGATGGCAAGTTACGTCCAATCGCACCATTAGCTTGGCGAAATGCATCTGTCAAATTGTTTATCACAAAATTTCCAGCCTTGTACTCAAAGGTAGTACTAAGAGTAAAGTTTTTGTATGAAAGTGAACCTCCAAAAGCACCTGTCCAGTCTGGTGTTGATTTACCAAGATAATGATCTAAGTAATCTCCATCACCATCATCATCTCTTAAGAGAACTTTTCCAGTTCCAATTGATGTAGGGACACTTCCAACATCGTCAGGTGTTTTTCCATTAAAATAAGAAAGTAATTGATCTCTAGTATCTGGAAGACCATCCGAATTTGCAATATCAACAGGAAGTTGATTTGCCCCAACTTCTAATAGCTGAGCACCAAAGTTGGCACCTGGAGCAAAACCTTCTTTTAAATAGTTACGATATCTTGGATAAGATCCACCTACTTTTAGTGGTGGAGCACCGCCTAAACTGACAACCTTATCTTTATAATATGCCCCATTAACGAATAGGTTAAGTTGAAGATCTTTAGTTCTAATAACTGTTCCCCTCAGACTTATTTCCATACCGTGTGCTGATAACTCTCCAATGTTTGTTAATTGTGGATTTCGAAATCCACCAGATAAGGGAAATTGTCTCGCATATAATGCATCTTCAGTAACACGATCAAAATAAGTAAATTCTAAATTTACTTTATCATCGATTAATCCAGCACTAAAACCAGCTTCCCATTCTTTAGAAATCTCAGGTTTTAAAGCAGGATTTCCAAGATTATTTGGTGCAATACCTGCACCACTAGCAGAAGCTAAAGCTAAATATGTAGTTAGTGCATCAAATGCACCCGGCTGAAGACCAGACCACCCATAAGATCCTCTTAGTTGTAAAGAGCTTACTGGGCCAATATTTGACCAACTAGCAGAATCGGAAGGAATATAAGAAGCAGATATCTTAGGATAAAACGCAGCTTGAAAATCACTTCCAAATGCAGAATGCGCATCTAACCTTCCACCAACTGTCACAAACAAGTTATCATTAAATCCGAGCTGTTCTTGAGCAAATACTCCTGCATTTTTCGTTTCTTCAAAAAATTCAAAAATATTTAAAACTCCTGCAGCTGAAGTTACCTCAAAACCTGGTCCAGGAAATTGTGTTCCTTGAGCTCCTATTAATTTAGTTTCCTGTGATACATATTGTCCACCCAATATAAGATTGGATGTAATGTTACTTCCAATCTTATTATCAAGGATAATTTTAAGCTCAGCAGTTTGAGCTAAGAAATTTCTTGTATCAGCACTTAACTGTCCTTGAGGATTACTCCCAGAAAAACCGTCAATGTTCCAACCAAAAGGTTGGAAATTTGTACTTGATTGACTAACAAAGTTTAGTCCAAATGTACCATCGATTTTAATCCAGTCAATGGGATAATAGTTTAATCCTATACTCCCATTGTAATTATTTACTTTTGAACCAAAAGAAAGTTGAAGCGTCTCGTCCACAGTGGCAAATGCAATTGTACCCGTTGAATTATTATCTTTTACAAGCTCCGGTTTACTAAATTGTGCTAAAGATCCAACTCCATAAATATTATTACCATTTTCGGCTGTAGCATTAAATCTAGATGTAAATCCTTGTGTCAATCGAAGACTAAATTTATCATTTGGATTGATATTTAAATTTAGATTGAATTGAGCTAATCTGTCAATATCTTGTGCTTGTGTCTCCTGGCCTTCTAAATATCCTTCTCTTTCTTTTCCACCAAATGGACCGTCTGTGTAAGAATAACGAACCGAAGTAAAATAAGTAATTATATTAGTTCCACCTGAAACATCGGCAGTTATTGAATTTTGAACGCCAGTTTCGTAAAGATCTTCCATAGCGTTAAAAGAAAGTAATTGATAAGGTTTAACACTATATCCAAGAAGACCAGTTAATTCTGTAGCTCTTGAAGCGCTATTAGTAAAGCCTGTATTGTCTGGAACAGCACCAATGGGATAATTTATAAAACCTTGTGTTGCTTTAAAACCAAACTTTGGAATTCCACTTTTACCCTTTTTGGTAAAAATTTGAATTACACCATTACTGGCTTCAGTTCCGAATAGGGTTGCTGCAGAAGCACCTTTAAGGATTTCCACTCTCTCTATAGATTCTGGATTGATATCATCCAAACGGGAAGGAGACCCTCCACCTGAATTTACAAAACCACCACCGTAACCACCACCTCGGTCAACTCGAATTCCATCAACTATTACAATAGGTTCGTTTAGTTGAGATAATGAAGCATTACCTCTAATTCTTATTTGAGCTCCTTCACCTGTTAAACCTCCTGATGGAAATGCAATTATACCAGGTTCTCTACTTTGTAAAAGATCTGAAAAAGAATTAATAGGCAGGTCTGCTAATTTACTTGTTGAAATAGATCCAATACTATTCCCTATTTTTTTACGTGCAATTGGAGCACCTGTTCCTGTAACAACTATTTCATTTAGTTGGGAAGCAGAAAATTCCATTTGAATAGAAACTTCTTGATCTGAGGAGCCAACGTTAACAGCCTGAGTAAAGTTTTTATATCCAGTGTAGGATAACTCCAATACATAATCACCAGCTTCGAGATTAGTAATAGAATAATTTCCATCAAAGTCCGAAACAGTTCCTTTTTTCGTTCCTTGAATTAAAATCGTTACTCCTAAAAGGGGTTCATCTGTATCGGCATCCGTTATATTCCCTGAAATTGATTGCTGAGAAAAAACAAATACTGGAAACATAAAACCTATAAGAAAAACCGTTTTGCATAAACTTGCAATTGAAGTTTTAAATTGATTTGACATATGATTAATTTTAAGTTTGAAATACCAAATTACTAAAAAAATGTTAAATCCCTAAAAAATTTAAATACTTTTTAGTAATATAGTGTACTAATCAATCATAAATCAACAGTATTCGCACTTAATGACAGATATAAATAATATTGTCAACTCACTTAAAAAAAATACTATGAAAATTCTTTTTTATTCCAATTTTTCATTCACATACTTGATTTGTCTACTTATAATAATTCCCATAAATATCAACTCACAGACTGATTTTAAAAATTCTTCTGCACTAAGTAAATATAAATGGAGGGCGATTGGTCCAGCAAATATGGGTGGAAGAGTAACGGATATTGACGGAATTCCTGGCGATAAAAGTACATTTTACGTAAGTGGTGCTGATGGAGGAATTTTTAAAACTGTCAATGGAGGGGTCAATTTTACTCCAATATTTGAAGGACAACGCGCATATTCTATAGGGGCCTTAACAATTGCACCTTCTAATCCGAATGTTTTGTGGGTTGGAACAGGAGAGGGTGACCCAAGAAACAGTGTCGGCTACGGGTGGGGAGTATACCGCTCTGTTAATGGTGGTGAAAATTGGAATCACTTAGGCTTAGAAAATACAGAACGTATTAAAAGAATTGTGGTGGATCCAAATAATCCTGATATAGCCTGTGTTTGTGCTTTAGGAAAAGAGTGGGGGCCAAACAAAGAAAGAGGTGTGTTTAAAACTAAAGATGGTGGTAAAAGCTGGAAAAAAATATTATACATTGATCAGGACACAGGTTGTGCTGACATTACAATGGAAAATGATAATCCCAGAATTATGTATGCAGCAATGTGGACCTTTAGAAGAAAGCCTTGGCGCTTTGATGATGGAGGAAAAGAGACTTCACTATTTAGAACTATAGATGGCGGAGAAACTTGGGAAAAAATAATGGATGGTCTTCCAAAAACTAATATGGCAAGACCTGGTATTCACATCGCTCAAAGCAAACCTAATATTGTTTATCTAATTACTGAATTTGAAGGAGGTGGAACAGTCTTTAGTTCTCAGGATCGAGGAGATCATTGGAAAATGGTTAATGATGATCCAAACATCAATTTTAGACCTTTTTATTATAGTGATGTTCGCGTGGATCCCAATCATCCAAATGTTCTTTTTTCAATTTCTGGACGTTTAAGCCGTTCAGTAGATAGTGGAATAACATTTGAAAGAATAGCAAATACAGTACATGGAGACCATCAAGCTTTATGGATAGATCCTTCTGACTCAAACTACATATTAAACGGAAGTGATGGTGGATTTCAAAGATCATTTGATGGTGGAGATAGTTGGGAAATTATAAATAATATTGAGCTTTCACAATTTTATCAATTGGCTGTGGATAATCAACAGCCGTATAATGTATATGGTGGACTTCAAGATAATGGAACCTGGGTTGGACCAAGCAATTCTCTTTATGAAGCTGGAATATTAAAAAGACACTGGAAGGGATTAGCATATGGTGATGGATATTTCGCAGTCCCAATACCTGGAGCTGAACATAAAGTGTATACAAACCTTCAAGGTGGAGTTCCCTTTCTTGTAGATTCTCGCTACGGTAATGTACAAAATATCCATCCGTACCCAACTATTACAGGTTCTGCTGGTGATGCTATAGAATTTCATAAATATCGTTTTAATTGGGACTCCCCCTTGCTTATCTCTCCTCACGATCCTGAGGTTGTCTATATGGCTGGAAATGTTGTTTTTCGATCAAATGATAGGGGAAACAGCTGGAAAGTTATAAGCCCAGACCTGACTACTAATGATAAATCAAAACAAAAAACTTCAGGAGGAACAATTTATCAAGACAACACCGCTGCTGAATTCCATTGTACTGTCCTCTATCTTGCAGAGTCTCCTGTTCAAAAAGGAGTATTATGGGCAGGTACTGATGATGGGAATATTCAAGTTTCATTAGATAGTGGTGAGAGTTGGGAAAACGTAAAAGACAATATCAAAGGTCTTCCTGATTTTTCGTGGGTTTCAAAAATACATGCCTCAGAACATGATGCTGGAACAGCATTCGTTGTTGTTGACCAACATCGAATGAATGACTTCAAACCATATATTTTCCATACCTCCAACTTTGGAAAAACTTGGAAATCGATTTCTGAAAAACTCCCAAATGACGACTATGTAAAAGTAGTTCGTCAAGACCCACATAATCCAAACTTATTATTTGCTGGGATGGAACATGGTATATATGCAAGTTGGGATTTAGGAAAAAAATGGGAAAAAATCAATAACAATCTCCCCAATGTTTCTGTTCGTGATATTAGAATTCAGGCTAGGGATAGAGATCTAATAGTAGGAACACACGGAAGAGGAGCATATATCTTAGATGATATTCGTCCTATAGAAGAATTATCTTCTGCAAGTTCTGAAGAATTGAAAATTTTTAATGTTCGTGAAGCTTTTCTTTGGAATATGTATTGGAGAATTGAGAATTTGGGAGATCGCACCTATAAAGCCAAAAATCCTGAATATGGTGCTTATATCAACTACTACCTTAATGATTCTCCAGTTAACAGCATAACTGCACATATAAAGAATGAAAAAGGGGAACTAATTACAACATTAATTGACTCAACAGCTATTCGAGGTGTAAATAGAATAGTATGGGATCTTGGATATGATGGAGCAATACCGTTAAAAAATTCTATAAAAGAAGGGTTTTCATCTTCATTAATTCGCCCAAAAGTTGCTCCAGGCTCGTATACGGTGTCCATAAAAACAAGCGGTGTTGAACAAAGTTCTAATATTAATGTTTTAGGAGATCCCAGAATAGGAATGAGTCAGAATTTTTATGAGAAAAAAGTTAGGTCCTTGTTGAGTTTAAGAGATCTTCAATCTGAAACTCATAAAATCATTGATGATGTTATTTCAATAAATATTCAATTAAATGATTTGCAGACTAAACTCAAATTGTTAAATAATAATAAATGGGAGTCTTTAATTCTTGACACAAGAGCACTTCATGAAAACAGTCTTTCTTTTTTAAATGAAACCCTTAAACGTCCCTCTCCTGTTATGAATTACAGACAAAGACCTAGATTAAGAGAGGAAATACGATCTTTAATGAGAGCTATAGATAATACGACAAATCCACCTACAATAGCTCAAAATAAAAGGACTACTAGTCTTGAATCGGAGGTTAAAGAAGCGCAAAAACTATTGGCTGAAATAAAAGAAAAAGTGAAAGCTATTAACAAAACAAGCGGTCAAATACCAACAATTATTTTAAACTAGATCTGTTAATATTGTAGGACAATAATATAGGATTATACTGATTTTAGTCTCCTTTTTTAGGTTCAATTACTTTTAGTTTTATTCCTATTCTTGTGAATGCTGATATTGCTTTATCAAGATGTTCAACTTCATGACTTGATGAAAGTTGTACTCTAATTCTAGCCTTTCCTATCGGAACTACTGGAAAGAAAAATCCAATTACATAAATACCTTCTTCTATTAGCATATTAGCCATTGTTTGCGATAATTTTGCGTCATAAAGCATAACAGGAATAATAGCTGAATCTGCTCCAACAAGATCAAAGCCTGCAGCTTCCATTTCATTTCTAAAATAGTTTGTATTCCATTCTAGTTTATCACGCAAAGAAGTGTCTCTAGATAATATTTCTAATACTTTTATCGAAGCCCCAACAATAGCAGGGGCTAGTGAATTCGAAAATAAATAAGGCCTAGAGCGTTGACGTAAAATTTCAATGATTTCTTTTTTGCCTGTTGTATAGCCACCCATAGCTCCACCCAAGGCTTTTCCAAAGGTTCCTGTTATAATATCAACCCTTCCCAAAACATTTTTTAATTCAATTGTACCTTTTCCAGTTTTACCTATAAAACCAGCGGCATGGCATTCATCTACCAGTACTAAAGCATCATACGTGTCTGCTAAATCACATATTTTATCTAATTGAGCTACAATTCCATCCATTGAGAAAACTCCGTCAGTAACAATTATTTTAAATCGATGTTGATGCTTATTGGCTTCAATAAGTTGATTTTCTAATTCTTTCATATCGTTATTTGCATAGCGATAACGAGAAGCTTTACACAGTCGAACTCCATCAATAATAGAAGCGTGATTTAAAGAATCTGAAATTATAGCATCCTGTTTTGTTAAAAGAGGTTCAAAAACTCCACTATTGGCATCAAATGCAGCAGGATACAAGATGGTGTCTTCACAATGAAAAAATTCAGCAACCTTCTGCTCTAATTTCTTGTGAATGTCTTGTGTCCCACAAATAAAACGAACAGATGACATTCCATAGCCGTGTGAGTCTAGAGTATCTTTTGCTGCTTGAATTACTTCAGGATTATTTGACAGGCCTAAATAATTGTTTGCACAAAAGTTAATCACTTTCTCACCGGTATTCAATTCAATCTCTACATCTTGATTGGTTATAATGATACGTTCATTTTTATATAAATCAGCATCTTTTATTTGTTGCAATTCATTTTGTAAATACTCCTTTATTGGTCCGTACATTTTTTAAATTTTATCTTTCCGTTTTAATTCTTTAATCATTGTTTCGGTCATATCATCAATTAAAAATAAAGGATTCCAATTCCAATCTTTTTTTGCGCAAGAATCATCGACGCTCGAAGGCCAACTGGCTGCAATTTTTTGTCTAAAATCTGGTCTATAGTATGTTTTGAAATTAGGATAAAATTTCTGAATAGACAGAGTTAATTCTTCTGGAGAAAAGCTCATTCCTGTTATATTATATGAAGTTCTTATTTTAATACACTTTTTTGGGGCATCCATCAATTCAATTATCGCACGAATTGCATCCTGCATATAGATCATAGGAAGTATCATATTCTTAGCTAAGAAACATTCAAAATCATTTCCATTAATCGCCTTATGATAAATGTCCACAGCATAATCTGTAGTTCCTCCACCTGGCAGTGATTGATATCCAATAATCCCTGGAAACCTTAACGATCTGACATCTAACCCATGATTTTCAAAATAATATTTTGCCCAATTTTCTCCTGCTACTTTACTAATTCCATACACTGTAGATGGAGTTAATTCATGATTTTGAGACGTTTTATGTTTTGGAGCATCTTTACCATACACAGCTATTGAACTTGGAAAGAATACTTTCTTAACCTTATTTATTAATGAAGTTTCTAAAATATTGCAAAAAGTTTTTGTGTTAATATCCCAAGTTAGAACTGGAGATTTTTCTCCATTAGCTGACAAAATAGCAGCTAAATGATAGATTTGAGTGATTTTATATTTAAGCACCAAACTTGACAATTTCTCTAGGTCTAAAACATCTAAAATTTCAAAAATTCCAATAAAATTTTTGTTTGATCGTAAATCAGTTGCTATTACATTATGAACTCCATGTTTTTCTTGTAATCTCCCAACAAGAACAGAACCTAATTGCCCATTTGCGCCAGTTATTAATATTTTTTCTTGCTCCATAATAGTTTTTATGGTAAAAAATAAAATTATAAATAAATCTACTTATAAACACATATAATCTTTAATAATTGAAAATATGAGTATTTTTATCTTTAAAATTAAATATTGTCAAACATATTTACTTTTAATGATTTACTTTAGTCTTGTTGAAAGTAAAAAACATTGTCCTATGGAAATTATAGACCAAATTGATTTAAAAATTCTTAGAATATTGCAAGAAAATTCTAGGAGAACAACTAAGGAAATTGCGGAAATTTTAAATCTTAGCGCTTCTCCAGTTTATGAACGCACTCGAAAACTAGAAAAGAAGGGATATATTAAAAAGTATGTAGCTATTTTAAATAAAAAATTAATCCACAGACCTGTAACAGTAATTTGTATGGTTTCCTTACGTTATCACAATGAAGGATTTATTGATAAATTCGAAAGTCAAATCAATGGACTTAATGAAGTTCAAGAATGTTATCACATGGCTGGCAAAGTTGATTTTTTTTTAAAAATAAATCTTGAGAGTTTAGATGAATATCATCAATTTGTTCGAATTAAGCTTTCTAAAATTGAAAATATAGGGATTCTGGAAAGCTACTTTGTTTTAAAAGAAATGTTTCATACTACTGGGTATTGCATATAAAAAATTGACTAAACGTAATATGTTTTAATTAGTAAATGATTCTATAGAGTATAAACAAATCTAAAGGTCAAAAATCGAGGCTGAATAAACGTTTCGGAATTTAAAACAGATAGATTATTAGCGCTATTTCTAATTTGAGAATCAATATTTAATATATTGGTCACTTTTATAACATATTCCCATTTTGCATCTTTATTTTTTCTGTAGGAAAGTTTGGCATCCCAATTTTGAAAAGATTGAGTTTCACCATTAATTTGATTTTGTGTCGCGTAACTAAAATTAGTTATAAACGTAATTTTTTCTACAATAAAAGCATCAAACTCTATAGACGGTGTTTTTGTTATAAACTTAGTTTGTCGTGTTCCTTGATTGTTATTAACCAAACTGTATCTGTAACGAAAACTAACGTTTGGAGCAATTCTAAAATTAGTTCTTATTCCGGGTGTATATGTTTGGGTAAATCCTTCATTCGTAGATTGTTGCTGTTGAACGAATTGATTAATTTTATTATAATTAAAGCTAGTGTTGAAACTCGTTCTAATTTTACCAAATGTTCTTTGAATGCGTCCGAAAAAATTAAAATTTTCGTCAGCAAAATTTGAATTGAAAAAAGTACTCGTGCGAATTACATTTTCAAAATTTGTTAGACTACGGATTTGTTCAATATTACTAGAGTAAGAAGCTCTTGCAAATACATTAGTATAATTAAAAAGGTTAAAACTATTGTATAACAAACTTAAATTATGTGATAGAGCATTCTGAAGATCCGGTTCACCATACTGTATGCTGTTGTAGCTATTCAAAACCAATCCCTGAGCTAATTTTGTGATATCTGTAAATTGATTACGCATATTGTAACTAAAGGTTAAAGACTCTCCTTTCTTAAGTTGAATACGTGTTTCAAAATCAGGTAATAGCCTCAAAAAATTATCCTGTGATGTTTCCCCAAATTGATTGTTCTTGTTTCCATAAGCATGGACTGAAAATCCAGGAGTAATTGTAAATTTACCAGTTCTAAATCGATAATGTAAACCTAAATAAATATCTCTAAAATTATATTCTGTGTCATTCACTGCGAGACCTTGATTGATTCTAGGAGTTGGTTTAAAAGATGAGCCATTACTTAGAAATTGAAAAATATTAGAATTAAATTCTTGATGACTCAATATAGTTCCTAGTGTTAAATTTATATTACTCTTAGGATTAATAATATTATAGTATTCTAATTTAGCATCTAATTGACTTGATTGAATTCGTTTATTCTGTCCCAAATTATAATCAGAAAAAGAAGGATCTAGACCAAGAGCTTCTGCTGTTGTGTCAAAAGAATCGATTCCAGTTGGATCATTTTTCAAAATGACATTGTAAAAAGGATCTTCATTTTTTACTAAATTTTGCGCTTCAAAAGCAAAAATATTTTTTTCGTTAAGCGTATAATAATAACTAATATTTTGATTGATATTGAAAGGAGTAGTCTCTTCTAATTGTTTTATGTCTCCTAACACTGAGGAGTAATTATTTTTTTTTTGTGAATCATTAGACACTCGTGCTAATATATCGTAATCAATTTGGTTGTTGAAATTGGGCATATACGAAGTGCTTAGCTTTAGTAGTGCTTGATTAGAAAGTTCGGTATTAGATTGTTCTGTTAATTCGTCGGGAACTTCTAAGTTTAAATTGGTGTATTGAATAAGACTAATTTGATTTGAAAGGATTCTACTATTGTTATAAATTAAGAAACCACTTATATCCAATGTTTTCTTAGGTGAATAACTAAAATTAGCTGAAGCTAGTTTGTTTTCAATTTTCAGTGCATTTCTTTGATTTGTTAAAAAATTGAGACCATTATCACCGAGATCTATACTAGTCCCACTTCTACTGCTGGGGGTCCTGAACCCACCTCCAAACCCTCTTATATCTCGTCGGGTTAAAACTAGCTCACCGGTGTTATTAACATCACTTATGAAATTAATACTGTATTTTGGGTTATAATAAAATAACTTGGGCTGAACTAAATAAAGTTTATCGTCTGGAGAATCACCACCACCTAAGGTTACATTTCCAAACCAAAAGCTTTCTTTTCCAGATTTTAATTTTATGTTGATAGCTACATTGTCTCGATTATTACGAACACCCCTAAGTTGACCTACTTCTGAATAGTTTCGCAATACTTGTATTTTATCAACTGCATTTGATGGAATATTTTTAGTTGCAATTTTAGTGTCACCATCAAAAAAATCTTTGCCATTAACCATTAATTTGTTAACTACTTTTCCTTCAACTTCAATTTGACCATTTTCGTTGATTTCAACTCCTGGCAACTTATCAATTATATCTTCTAGTTTTCTTTCTGATCCATTTTTAAAAGAATCTGCATCATAGATAAGAGTATCTCCTCTAATAATAACAGGCATTTTAACAATCACCTCATCTAAGACTATATCCGATCTCAAAATATAATTTTTAATGATGTTAGCGTCTTTTGTTAAAATATCTTCAGTAATAGTTCTCAAACCGATGTAACTAACCTGTATTTTATAATTGTTATTTTTTTTTAAGTTCAGCTTATATTTACCCATGTTGTCAGTAAGTATAAATGACTCCAGGCCGTTTGTTTTTTTATTAATAGCAACTAAACTTGCAGATTCTAAGGGAATATTTAGACTATCGGTAACTACACCCTCTAACTTAACTTGTCCAAAAGAAACTAAACTTGAAAATAGAACGAGAAAACAGCATCTTTTTATCATGGATGTGATCTTATTTAATTATTAAAATAGACTAGCCTCTTCTTCTTCTTCCTCTATTATTTCTCATCTCAAGCATTTTGTTTTGAATTGTTGATCGAT
Organism: uncultured Flavobacteriaceae bacterium; assembly: GCA_913020075.1. Taxonomy (GTDB): domain Bacteria; phylum Bacteroidota; class Bacteroidia; order Flavobacteriales; family Flavobacteriaceae; genus MS024-2A. The sequence goes on along the minus strand of CAJWAE010000008.1, from coordinate 22,033 downwards.
ATTCAATCTTGGTGATTTCTTTCCCTTTGTCTGGTGCTTTGATATTGATTCTTTCTTTTGGATTAATTACAATTTGAGAACATAATATTGTTGTGTTTCCGGCACTTACCTCTAAAATTAATCCTGGTAAACCCCAATATCCGGCAGGGCCATTTTTTATTGGTATCTGAAGAGTGTACCATGCTTCAACTTCAGTCATTTCAATTTCTAAATTTTCGCTATCAATCGTTTTTGAAGTTAAATCACTCCATGAAAAATCATACCAAGACAACTCATTAGTTGGTATTGAAGTTGTTGCTTTAAAACAGATATATTGTCCAATTTGTTTAGAATCTGATTCCATTTTCCATTCGATTTTTTGTAATTTATCTTTAACAAGAAATCTCTTTCCATAAAATTCTTGTGCTTGAACTAACTTGTTTTCTTTTATGTTTTTATATTGTTTTCCTCTTGAAAAATTGCTCCCCCAAGAGTCAGTTGCTCCTGAAATAGCATCTACTTTTTCTTCTTCATTAAATATTGATTCTTCTTTGTTAAAACTCAGTATGTAAGTTTTTTCTAATCTATTTTTAAGGTTATTTTGAATTTGTTTTTTTTGAGCTTCACTCATTCTTGATCCCCAAGTTCCTAATTCCATCTTGGACATTGAAAAATAATATGCTTTTCCTTGAAATTCTTGAAATTCTTGAAATTCTAAAATAGGTTTATTTGATACTAATACTGAACAGCTGAATACGATAAGTTTTAAAAAAAATAGTTGCATAAAATATTGTTTATGAATGATTAACAAATATAGATAAACATTGCCTGGAATAATTTTTTCTATATTTTTAAGGTTTTGTTAACAATTATTGCATCTTTGCACGGAAATAACTAAAATTTAATTTAAATGAAAAAAATATACTTTTTGTTGTCTTTTCTTCTTTGCGTTCAATTTGCATTGGCACAAAAGACAATATCTGGTTCTGTTGCTGACGATCAAGGACTACCTCTCCCAGGAGCAACTCTGGTTGAAGATGGAACTGACAACGGAACTCTAACAGATTTTGACGGAAACTTCACAATTACTATTGCAGAAGACTCATCAGTTACTATTAGTTTTATAGGATATGAATCCTTGACCTTAAATAGTGATTCTGATTTCAGTTCAATATCTCTAAATCAATCTAACGAACTTGAAGAGGTTATTGTAACTTCTCTTGGTATAAGTAGAGACAAGAAATCACTCGGTTATTCTGTATCTACAGTTAAAGGTGACGATATTGCAGCTGTTAAAGACACAAACTTTCTTACTTCTATGCAAGGTAAAGTTGCTGGTTTAAATATTAAATCCACAGGAGGATTTGGAGGTTCAGCTAATGTAATAATTAGAGGTAACAGTTCTCTATACGGTAACAACCAAGCTTTATTTATTGTTGACGGTACTCCTATTACTAATGAAATTAACAATAGTAATGGAGGCGGTAGAGGAGGTTATGACTTTGGTAATGGTGCCATGGACATTAATCCAGATGACATTGACACAGTGTCTGTACTTAAAGGAGCTGCTGCAACTGCACTATATGGTTCTCGTGGTTCAAACGGTGTAATTGTAATTACAACTAAAAAAGGAAGCGGAACTGAAGATGGATTTGGAGTAACTATAAATTCTTCATTTACTTCAGGAAATATAAATTTAGATACAGCACCTAAATATCAAAATGAATATGGTGGTGGTTATGGTGCATATTATGACGGTCCTGGAGCTGGTTTTTTCTTATATGATGTTGATGGTAACGGTACTGATGATATAACATCTCCTTTTACTGAAGATGCATCATTTGGAACAAGATTTAATCCTGCTAACCCAGACCTAGCTTATCAGTGGGATTCTCAATGGCCTCAATTAGCAAACTATAAGAAAGCTACACCTTATTTGGCAGCGCCAAATACACCAAACGATTTATATCAAACAGCTTCGACATTCATAAATAGCGTTTCGATTCAAGACGGTAATGAAAATGGAAATTTTAGAATTGGTTTTACCAATCTAGATTCTGAAGGTATTGTTCCAAATAGTAAACTTAAAAGAAATACTATTTCTTTTAACAGCTCATACAATATTACAGATCGTTTCAAGGCTTCTGCCTCTGTCAATTTAATCAAAACAGATGGTAAAGGTAGAAATGGTACTGGATACGATTCTAGAAACTTATTACAGAGTCACAGACAATGGTGGCAAGTAAATGTTGACCCTGTTGAACAAATTAGAGTTTACCAGGAACACAAAGAAAATATGACTTGGAATTCGTACAGTTGGGATGATACAGATCCTATTTATTTTGATAATATTGGATGGACATTATTCGAAAATTTTGAAACAGATACGAAAACTAGATACTATGGTAATGCAAATCTGTTTTATGAGTTTAATGACTGGATAAACGTATTAGCACAAGTTAGTTTTGATACCTCTGACTCTTTAATTGAAGAAAGAATTAATGTTGGTAGTGTTGATGTATCTAATTATTCAAGAATTAATAGAACAAGAAGTGAATTCAATTATAATGTAAGGGTTAACTTCAAGAAAAACTTTAATGAAATTAGTTTAAACGGAAATATAGGTGCTAATCTAAGAGAGCAAAACTATAGCTCAATTGGAGCTTCAACAAATGGTGGTTTAAATATTCGTGGACTATATACTCTAGCTAATTCAGCAAATGCACCACTTGCACCATCTGAATATACAGCTCAAAATATGGTAGATGGAGTATTTGCAAATGTTTCTGCTGGATATGATAATACTTATTTCCTTGAAGCTTCTTTAAGAAGAGATAGATCGAGTACTCTTCCAATAACAGGAAATAAATTTGTTTATCCTTCTGTATCTGGTACTATGGTGTTTTCTGAAATTATTAACTTAGACTTTTTGACATTTGGTAAAATAAGAGCAAACTATGCTGAGGTTGGAAATGATACCAATCCTTACAATGTATTTAGCTCTTATAACTTAGGTGATCCTTTCGATGGAAATGGATTGGCATCAAATCCAAGTGCATTTAATAATCTTGGTTTAAAAGCTGAGATTACTAAATCTACAGAATTTGGAATTGAAGCTTCTTTATTTGATTCACGAGTTACTCTAGATGCTTCTTATTACAATCAAAGAACAGAAGATCTTTTAACTCCAGTAGATGTTTCTACTGCTACAGGTGTAGCTGCAAAATGGTTGAATGCTGGAAGTATAGAAAATAAAGGAATAGAATTAATGCTTTCTGTAATCCCTATCAGGACTCAGGACTTTAGCTGGAATATCTCTGGTACTTGGTCTAATAATAAAAGTGAAGTCTTGGAGTTAGCTGAAGGATTAGAAACTCTTCAACTTGGAGCTTTCCAAGGTGGTGTTAGCATTCATGCTGTACCCGGTGAAGCTTACGGTGCAATAAGAGGTAGAGGATTTCAACGTAACTCAGCCGGAGTAAAATTACTTACTGATGAAAACCCTAATGGTGCGTCATATGGCCCAGCTTTTCTTAGGACTGATTTAAATAATGAAATTATTGGTAATCAAACTCCTGACTGGAATGCTGGAATTAGAAATATGTTTAACTATAAAAATATTTCTTTTAGCTTTTTAATAGATATTCAAGAAGGAGGTGACTTTTTCTCTCTTGATACATATTACGGTTTTGCAACTGGAATCTATGATCGTTCAGCTGGACTCAACGAACTCGGAAATCCAAAAAGAGATCGTGTAGCTAATGGTGGTGGAGTTTTACTTGATGGTGTATATCCCGACGGATCAGGCCCAACTGCTAGAACAGAACACCATAACTATAGAAATCCTTATGGATATAAAACTGGTATTCAAGAACAGCACGTATGGGATGCCTCTTATGTTAAATTAAGAGAGATTCGTTTATCTTATGGTATTCCAACTAGCGTATTTGGAGGCTTTGTGAACTCTGCTACTTTATCTGTAATCGGAAAAAACTTATGGATCATTAGTAAAAATTCACCTTACTCAGATCCAGAATTCGGATTATCTGCAGGAAATATTACAGGTTACCAGTCTGGAGCTCCATTAGGTGTTAAAGAAATTGGTGCTAGTCTTAAACTTCAATTCTAAAAAAATAAACATGAAAACAAACTATAAAATTTTATTTGCGTGTTTTTCTTTAATTTTCGTTGCGTGTCAAACTGACATTGAATATGAAACTTTAAACAGAAACCCAAAGGACCCTTCAGTGGTTCCTTACGCAACACTATTCACTTCGGCTTCAAAATCACTAGTGGATGAAATGGTAACGACTAACTATAATACAAGTATATATAAGTTTTTAGCTCAGTATTGGGCACAAACAACTTATACAGACGAGTCGAACTATGAGGTACAAAACAGAAATATATCGAGAAATCACTGGTCAGAAATGTACACAGATGTTTTGTTCGATTTTAAAGATGCAAAAGAGAGAGCTATTAATGGAACTTCCGTAAATAAAGTTGGAGAAGAAGCCCAAATTACTGTTCTTGAGGTTTATGCATGGCAAAACCTGGTAGATACTTTTGGAAATGTGCCTTATACAGAGGCTCTAAATCCAAAGGAAAATATTCTTCCAGCTTATGATGACGCGGCAACTATATATGCTGATTTAATGATACGTCTAGATACTGCAATAAGTCAACTAGGAAGTGCTCCTGGTGGGTTTACAAAAGCTGATCTTATATATGGTGGAGATCTAGCTGCTTGGTCTAAGTTTGCTAATTCACTTAAGTTAAGATTAGCAATGAGATTATCTGACGTTAATCCATCAGTTTCGAAAGCTGCTGCAGAGCAAGCTGTTGCTGCGGGAGTATTTACATCCAATGCAGACAATACAACATTGCAGTACTTAGGTGCACCTCCTAACACTAATCCTATTTGGGTTTCTATAGTTCAGTCTGGAAGAAAAGATTACGTAGCTTCTAACACAATGATTGACCACATGAATGCCTTATCTGATCCAAGATTAGATAATTTCTTCAAAGATAAAGTTAATGGTGCATATCTAGGAGGACCTTATGGTGCTACAAATACGTATGGTAAATATTCTCATATCAATGCTCAAATATTAGCTCCTGATTTTGAAGGGACACTAATTGATTTTGTTGAGGTGTCATTTTTGCAAGCAGAAGCTGCTGAAAGAGGCTATAGCATTACTGGGACAGCCGAACAACACTATAATAATGGAATTGAATCTTCAATTTTGTATTGGGGTGGATCGGCATCAGATGTAACTAGTTATATGGCTAATCCAGATGTTGCTTACACAACTGCGTCAGGAGATTGGAAAGAAAAAATTGCAATGCAATTTTGGATTGGTATGTATAATAGAGGATGTGAAGGATGGAACGTGTGGAGAAAATTTGATTCACCACAATTAAACATCCCTGTAGCTTCTCAGAGACCTATACCAACTAGGTATACTTATCCAATTGTAGAACAGAATTTAAACGAAGCTAACAGAAGCTCAGCTGCCTCTGCTATTGGTGGAGACGAACAAACAACAAAAATATTTTGGGACGTTAATTAATTAACTTAATATTTAAAGGATTTATATATTCTTAAAAAAAACCACCTCTAAAAAGGTGGTTTTTTTTTGCTTAAATTCTAAATTAGATTTTCGATATTAGTAAAACCTGGAAAGGCGAGTTACATAATATTAAAATACGATTAATAACAAATAAAACAAAGTTTCTAGATATGTATGAAAAAATGACAGATAGGATTCCTAAAAACCGTGAAACAATTATAAAGTAAGAAACGTAGTATTTAAATCGTATAGTTCATAATAAAAATGTAGTTTCGCGGGTTGAAAAAATAGTTTATGAAACGCATAAATCAATACAAGAAATTATTTAGTGTAGAAAAAGAGATTGATCTTAAGGTGCTCAAAACTACCTACCGGAATTTGGTCAAAGCATGGCATCCTGACAAGTTTCAAGGAGATGATCCAAAATATAAGGAGGCCGAAGTACAAAGTCAAATAATAATTGATGGCTATCATTTTTTAGTAAGTATAGCACCAGAAACATTAGCGGCTAACATAGAAGCGTATACAGAAACCATCACAAATTCTGGTATAGCAGATTATTCACACAAAGGTTTACTGTTAGAAATTACTTTTTTAGATGGAACAACTTATGAATATTTTGGAGTAACAAAAACTATATATATCAAGATGATTAACTCTAATAAATTGAGTCGTTTTGCAAAACGCACAATCTATCCCAACCACCTTTATAGAAAATCAAAACGAACGGTAAAAGGGGATTAATATAAACTTGTCAGAATATTTTTCGATAAGTTTTTTATATCGTTGGTTTAAAATAAAATAGCACTCATATTTATTCAATTCACAGGTTTTGTATATTTATCTTTACCTAAAACAATGTTATGTCAAACCTGTTTTCTGATTTAGGAATTAATAAGCTATTACAAAAAGGGTTAGCTGATTTGAATATTTCTGTTCCCACAGATATTCAAAAAAAAACCATTCCAGTGCTACTTAATCGAAAAGAAGATGTTGTTGTTTTGGCAAAAACAGGAACAGGTAAAACTGCTGCTTTTGGGTTGCCTCTTCTACAATTAATCGATTTAGAAGTTACAAATATTCAGGTTTTAATACTAGCACCTACAAGAGAATTAGGTCAACAAATCCATAATAACTTATTGTCTTATGGAGCGAACAACTCTAATTTTTCTATTGCAGTAGTGTGTGGTGGAATTTCTATAAAACCTCAAATAGAGCGCCTAAAAAAAACAACACATATTGTTGTAGCAACACCAGGACGTCTCTTGGATTTAATTAGTCGTGATGCTATTAACATTAAAAGTTTAAGGTATTTGGTACTGGATGAAGCCGATGAAATGGTGAATGCATTCAAAGACGATTTAGATAGTATTATTGGAGAAACACCCAAAACACGTAGAACCTTATTGTTTTCTGCAACCCTTTCAGGTCAAATAAAACAATTGGTTCAAAATTATATGTCAAAGGATATCCTGCAGATAGAGGCTAACATGGCCAAAATTGGACATCAAGAGATCGATCACAATTATATGGTTGTAGAACCGATAGAAAAGTTAAATGTTTTAATGCATTTTTTAAGTTCCAAAGAAGGACAAAGAGGAATTATTTTCTGCAAAACAAAAGCAGCAGTCAATAAATTAGGAAAAAATTTAGCTATCAATAAATTTTCATCAGGTTCTATTCATGGTAGCTTAACACAAGGTATTCGTGATCGAATCATGGGTCAATTTAGAGAAGGATATATAGATATTTTGGTAGCAACCGATTTAGCAGCACGTGGAATTGATGTTAAAGAAATTTCCTATGTTGTAAATTATCATTTACCAGAAACCTACGAAACCTATGTGCATCGAAGCGGTCGTACTGCCAGAGCTGGTGCTAAAGGGCTTTCACTAGTCATAATCCAACAAGAAGAAGTTGAAGGAATTGCTGATCTTGAAAAAGAATTATGTATAAAATTTAATGAATTTAAAAAAGGGGACACGCAAAGTATTGAAGAAAATAATGGTTTGTTATGGGCTAAAAAAATACTTAAAACCAAAACTAATCGAAATATTTCAGTTGAATTCAGACAGCGAGTAAGTAAAACTTTTCATCACCTTACAAAAGAAGAGTTAATAAATAAAGTACTTGCAAATTATTTGATAAACACAGGCATGACTACTCCAAAAGACACAGCTTTAAAAAATAATAAAAGGAACTAATTATTATGGCAAATAGTATTAAAGGGCAACAAGATATTTTAACAAAATTAAATATTCATGTCTTAAATCCAATGCAAGAGGAAGCTATCTCTGTAATTAAAACAACAACTAATACTATTATTTTATCACCAACAGGAACAGGTAAAACATTAGCTTTTTTATTACCCATTATCAAAATACTGGATCCCAATTGCAATGAGGTTCAAGCTTTAATTATAGTGCCTTCACGAGAATTAGCTATACAAATTGAACAAGTAGTTCGTACTATGGGTTCTGGTTTTAAAGTAAATGCAGTATATGGTGGCAGACCGATGTCTAAGGACAAAATGGAAATAAAGCATGTGCCCTCAATTTTAATAGGAACTCCTGGTAGAATTGCAGATCATTTTGGTAATGAACGGTTTTCTAAAAAAAACATAAAAATACTTATACTAGACGAGTTTGATAAATCACTTGAAGATGGTTTTGAATTGGAGATGCGGGAAATTATCAATCAGCTCCCCCACATAAATAAACGAGTTTTAACATCTGCAACTCAAAGTGTGAAAATTCCTGATTTTGTTCGCTTAGACCAACCTACTACGATTAATTATTTACGAGAAAAAATATTTTCTAAATTGGAAGTTAAATCAGTTTTGTCCTCCTCAAAAAGCAAATTGCCAGCACTATTAGATCTAATCGGATATCTTGGAAATCAAAACGGGATTATATTCTGTAATTTAAGAAGTAGTATCGATCAGGTCAGTAGTTTTTTAGATAGAAATGAGTTAAACCATGGCTGTTTTTCAGGAGGTATGGAGCAAAAAGATAGAGAACGCTCATTAATAAAATTCAGAAATGGTACAAACTTAATTTTAATTGCTACCGATTTAGCTTCAAGAGGTCTTGATATTCCAGAATTAAAATTTATTATCCATTACGAACTTCCGCGTTCAGAAGACGAGTTTGTTCATAGAAATGGAAGAACAGCCAGAGTTGATTCTAAAGGAACTGCTTATGTTTTGAAAGGAGAAAGCGAAGATCTACCAGAATACGTTAAAAAAGCCAGTTTTGTGGATATTTCAAAAAAATCAAATATTAAATCTCCGTTTTGGGAAACATTATTTATTTCTGGCGGTAGAAAAGATAAAATTTCTAAAGGTGATATTGCTGGACTCTTCTTTAAACAGGGAAATATAACCAAAGATCAATTAGGAACGATAGAGTTAAAACAAGATTGTGCATTTGTAGCCGTTCCTAAAATAATTGCAGATTCATTGGTAGAAAAATTAAACAACACCCGATTAAAAAAGAAAAAAGTAAGGATTACTATTTTATAGCGTAAATCTCTTTTTACAGGTAATTAAGATAATTCAATCAGTTATATTTTTAATTAAATTGAAAATTAAGTTCAATTTTTGATGATTATTTTTTAAAAATTCTGTTTTTAATCCAACTCATTATTTTTTGCTGATCTTGAATTGTTGATCTGTCTAAGCTTTGAACACATAAAAATTTCATTTCTAAATCTTTATCACACTGTTCTAATTTATTTTTAATGTAGTTTTTATGCCTTTTTATTGGATAAATATATACTGCTTTGGGAGGTTCTAAATTAGAATTTCCCTTTTTTATTTCAAGATGGTTTGATAATGCGACAGTATTAAATTGAGAGTAATTTCTAAATCGATATGATATGTTTTTTTCTAAAAGAGTTTTATTTTTTTTAAAAAAAAAATCTAATCTTTTTCTGTTTATGGCATGTGGGGTGTGTTCAATTCTAAAAAATTTATTGTCAAATCCTATTATTTTAGCTGCTTTCCATTGTGAAATATAAAAATTAGGTTTCGGTGAGTATTTTTTCTCTTTCGAAAAGTAATTCCTTATTTTTTCTGATAAAGCAATCCATTTAATCTGTTTTTTTGGGGCTAATTTCCAATTCCCTCTCAGAACGGGGTTTCCGTTAATAAACCAATCTGAAATTTTTATTGGTCTAATTATAAAAAAATCATCATTGAAATAAACAAAATTATTTGATAGATCCTTAATCCGCCATATCATACTTTCTATTGAACGACTATTGAAGACAGGCAGAAAGCGTTCGTAGTTTTCAAAAATTTCTTTGTGATCAATTATTTTAATATTAGTAAATCTTTCGGGAAAATTTGTTTTTACAGCATTGAAAATTTTAGGATCCTGATTGTCTGTAACGATAAAAATGTTTTTAACAAAAGGAGCAAATTTTAAAATAGATAAAACACAATACTCTATTTCATTTATTGATTTGAAGCGAGTTTTTTTAATTCCGTGAGAATTATTGATGACTTCTTTATCAATATAACTTTGGATTTTTTTTTCATGTTTGGCTGCCTTTCCATCTACCCAAGAAATAACAACATCAATATGAAATGGATCTTTTAACAAATGGTCTTTATGCTTTTTTATAAAAAGAGAAAATAAATTTTAACATATTGTGATAAATATTATTATCAACATTTCAATTACAAATATAAAGCCTTTGAAATAGTTTTTATCTTATTTCACAAGCTTTTAATATCTTGATTAATTTCCAAGAGTGTATCCAAAATTACCTTAAGAGTTAATACATTTATTTATTTTCAACAAAAGGCAAGCTAATGCTTGATGGATAATTTGAGGAATGATGAATCTTATTTGTAGCAATTTTTGAATTGATTTCATCATAATTATTGCCTCCTGAATTAAGATTTCTAGCAAAACGAGGAAAATTACTACTAGAAACTTCTATTCTAATGCGATGCCCTTTTTTGAAATAATTACTCGTAGCCATGGGTGTTAAAGGTACTTCATAAATATTTCCTTGGTTCATGAAAACTTCTTTTTCATACCCTTCTCTATAGCGAACACGCTGTATCGTTTCATCCAAGTTGAAGGCAGTTCCGTCTGGGTATACATCAATTAATTTAATTGTTAGGTCTGTGTCTTTAGCGTCGGAAGAAAGGTACAGAGTGCTTTTAATAAAGCCTGAAACTTCAACACCCTCTTTTAAGGGTTCTGAAGTATATACTAAAATGTCTTTTCTTTTTTCCATTTCACGCTGATCGAATGAACCACCCTGTACAGCATTTCCAGTACAACAGACTCCTCCTCCGTAAGATTTAACAGGATTCATCGGATCATATAAAAACATATCTGAAGTTTTTCCTCTTTTGTCTTTTTTAGAACTTAAAACCCCGTCTCCAAAACGGCTATTCGCATTCCCATCGCTTTGTAAATAATAAGTTTTCATAACTGTTTTTGATGGAGGCCATGTATCTGATGCTTGCCAAATATTTTTACCCATAGTAAAATACTGAACTCTTGGAGTATCTTTTTTAAAATCATTGTCTTCCCCTTTCAATAAATAATCAAACCAGGCATATATTTGATCATCGTAATTGAGTGTTGCATCTCCCATTGACCTTTCTCCCACAATTGTGTTTTTTGTGGCTCTAGTGAAGCCGCAATGGAGAGTAGGAGCAATAACTAAATATTGGTTATCTCTTACCATTTCATCTTTAGCCATCTTTCGAACATGATTAAATAATGCAAGATTTGGACTCACCGAAACATCATACCAAGAAACAAACCAAAAGCTAGGAACTCCAAAGTCCATTGTATCATGATAAAGACCTCCATTAAACCATTCTTCATTATTAGGTTTTCTTCGAATCATCTTATCATAAATTTCTTTTTTTCCATTTACGTTTTTTAGTAAGTCTTGAAGTGGTAAATGTTTGAAGGACTCCGCCCAATCGACAGGGGGATTTTCTGGAGCTAAATCATAAAATCTTGAAATACGAATTAAATCTTCTTGTGAAGCACCCTTCGGAATCCGTGGTTTAAATTTATCATGCTCAACACTATAAAGCCATGACGGAAATAATAATTGTTCAGCACCGCCACGATACCAGTTTCCTTGTTCAAAATATTCACCTACAGTTCCAATTCCAGCACCATAACCTTGAGGAACCATTGCGGCATGAGAGGGATGATCAAGTGCAGCTACTGCCATCTGCCATTCTGCTGTAGATGAGCAACCAAGAGTTCCTATTTTACCGTTTGACCAAACTTGTTGTGTCATCCAAGTAAAGGCATCATAACCATCCGTTAGTGGAATGCCTAAAATATCCCAATCCCCTTCTGAAAAATAACGGCCACGTTCATTTTGTACTACATAAGCATATCCATGTTTTATCGCTTCATAAGCACGCTCCATTGTTCTAAACTCTTCTTTTTCATTTTGCCAAGTATTAAAATTATAAGGTGTTCTTGAGAAAATAATAGGTGCCTTTTTAATGTTCTTTGGACGATAAATGTCTGTAGACAGTCTAATTCCGTCACGCATAGGCATCATTACTTTTTCTTCTATTATAGCAATTTTAAGAAGTTTTTCTTTTATGTTTTCTTGAGCATAGTTGTTTTGAAATAAAGGAAAAAAGACTAAAAAAACAATTAGTTTAAGAGCATTCATGATTTTTGATTTAAAAAATTATTATAAAGATAATTTTAGTCTATGAAAGATACAAAAATGAGATAAATACTTTGTTTTAATTACCAATGGAGAATTCATAGAACAACTTTAGCTTTATTTTTCTGTTGATGGTATATAAACCCTACCATAGGCCCATAGATAAGGAGTGTTTTTTATTATATTTGAATTAATTAATCTTAAATCAATGACAATGAAAGTGAAATTATTTATTCTTGCTATGCTTATCTTTCCAACACTTCAGGCGCAAAAAATAAAATCTGCAGGAAAATGGATGGGTGAAGGTGAATTTTTAAATCAACCTATTTTATTAGGAGATGATGATGCAATGGAAACTGTATTAAAAGCAATTGAAGCATATAATGCAGGAAATTCCGAATTGGAATTATCATATTATTCTGATGAGTATAAAAAGAAAAATGGTGCGTTTACAAAAGAGTGGCACGAAACTACGACTAAACTTAATATGAAACCTTGGGTAATGTTTCCTATCAGAATAAAAGGAGACGATAGAACTCAAGTTCTTAGTTGGTCTGTTGAAGAGCGAGAATGGAAAAATGGCTCAAAACAAAAACAAAATTTGATGGAGATATTTGTTGTTAATAAATCAGGGGAAATATCTGGATTTAATCAATGGAGAAGAAATTATCCTGATAATGAATTTGGGTTAGCTACGGGTGGTAAGTTTTTTGGAAAAACAAAAAGTGAATACACTGGACGTAAATTAGTTTTTTCTAATAGAGGAGAAACTGAAATTATTGAAAAATTCATTAAAGCCTATAATAAAAAAGATAGCAAAACTTGTAAAACCTTTTTCATAGATGGAGCAATAGTCGAGGGATCAGACGGTTCTTCAACTGCATTTACTCACGAAATGTGGAATTCATATTTCGATTCTTATTCTGAGATTTTATGGAATCCCTATGATATCGTTCCATTAAAAATTTATAATACAGATCCTGCTTCTGGAGTATCCGTTCAGGGTCGTGAAACTAGGACTTTGAAAAATGGAGATGTTTGGGACAAAGAAATTGTGGATTATTTCTATTTCAATCTTGACGGAAAGATTAATAGAGTTGTTCAATATGAACGAAGTTTAAATAAGTAATATACTTAATTCAAAAACCCTCTACTAAGGAGGGTTTTTGAATTAAGTTATTTTTTTAGAATAATATGTTGATTTTAATCTTGTGAGATCGTTTTGGCAATTTCTATACCTTCGTACTACACAAAAATCTATTGTAATATTGAGTTTTATTTAACTATTACCTTGCTTAATGGACAAAAACCATATTCCTAAAAAAAAACAACCCAATAATCTAATGCATGGTGTGAAATTAATCAATATTGTAGAGGGTTTGGTCGAATACTATGGCTGGGAAATATTAGCATTGAAAATCAACATCAATTGTTTTAAAAATGATCCCTCCATTAAGTCTAGCCTTAAATTTTTGAGGAAAACACAATGGGCAAGAGAAAAAGTTGAACAACTTTATATTGATTTAAAAAAGAAAAATAACTGAACTAAATATTATTAATATCGATCTAATAATTACATGTATAGTGTTTTAAGCTTTTTTACTTTTCGAAACCAGCTTCCGCTAAAAGCAATAAAAGAGCTAGTTGAATTGATTTGTACCCTTCTTTATTGTACCACCATTCATTTAATGAATGAGCATTTCCCCCAATACCTCCCCTTCCGATTGTTACTGAGGGAATTCCGAGGGAAATAGGAATATTAGAATCTGTTGAACCTCGAGTTAATCTCGGTATTTCTTTAAAATATTTTGTTGCAGCCAAAGCCCTTTGAATTAAAGGAAGATTTGGATCTAGTTCTCCAGAAGGACGATTTCCAATTTTATCAATTATTACTGTTAGAGATTCCCCTTTTCGCTTGATTTTATTCTGTTTTTTTAAGGCGTCATTTACTGCATCGTAAAGCAATTCTTGCATAACGTCTAGTCTAGAAGGCTCTATTGATCTAATATCAATTTCCATAATAGATTCAAAAGGGATAGAGTTTACAGAAGTGCCTCCTTGAACTATTCCAATATTATAGCTAGTTTTAGGTCCTTCAAGAGTATATTTATTAGCAGAGTCAATAAAATTATCAATAGCTGATCCAGTTGCATGATGAGGGTTGGCCATGCCAAAATCTCCCCAAGAATGACCTCCTGGACCTTTAAAGGTGACACGGTATCTGTACGATCCAAGACCTTTAAAATTTACCCTACCTAAAGCACCCCCATCAATTGCTATCCAAGAATCAATTTTAGGGGAATTATTCTTGAATAAGTATTTAACACCCCTTAAATCTCCTAAGCCTTCTTCACCAACAGTTCCAACAATTAAAATATCATCCTTAGTCTTAATGTTTTTATCTTGAATTGTTTTAAGAATTGTCAAAAGCATTGATAAACCTCGTGTATCGTCAGCAACTCCTGGAGCATAAATTGTATCATTACTTATTCTGGTTTTAACATCGGTTCCTTCAGGAAAAACTGTATCTAGATGAGCATCTAGGGCAACTGTTCGATCACCTATCTCACCCCTTAAAAGTCCCATAACATTTCCTTCAGTGTCAATCCATACTGAATCAGCTCCAATTTCTCTCATTTTTTCAGCAAATCTTGAAGCACGTTTTTGTTCTTTAAAAGGAGGTGAAGCTATCTCAGTTAACTCAATTAAGTTACTGTGAGTAAATGATTCTAATTCATAAATATAATCAAAAGAAGATTTAATGTTTTTTGACCCAACAAGTTGACTGATTTGTTTAGAATAAAGTTTATCTATTTTTAAACTATCATTTTGAGCTTGAATAGTAATAGAAAATAAAATAAGGAAAAGGAAAAGATTTTTCATATAAAAGTTTTGAAAGTGAATTAGATTTTACATCTAAATATCATCACTAAATTTATTTAAATTATTGACCATTATCAAATTTTCTATTAAAAGTCATGAAGATGATCAGTATATGTAATGATAATATTCATTTAATGAACAAAAAAGTTTTATCTATTTTTATTTACTAATAGTTAATTGAGCTCAGACTTGAACAATTACATTTAAAACTTAACTAATAAGATATATTTAAAAGCAGAGTCACAATCTTCTTCTTTGTGTTGCAAAAACTTTTCCCTTACTTTGCTGTAAATAATAATTTATCTTTTAAAATAATGGAGCGACAAAAGTTAATAGATGAGTTTCTTATAGATTTCAAGCCAAAAAAAGATCAAGTTTGGAAAAGTTGCTATTTTTTTTCGCATTTCTTAAAAAAGGAACACAACATAGATGCTGAATTAATTGAAGGTATTTCTAAAATCAATGAAATTGATTATTGGATGGTTAGATTTAATGACATAGATGAAGATATTCACGCTAAAGCAATAGGAATAACGCCAGATTATATCGAGAAACCTGAAATGGTTTGGAGCTTAAAAGAATTTGAAAAAGATAATTTCTAAAAATTTCATAAACCAATTTTTTTAAGTAATAAAACATATTTATTAAACTTTATTTGAGTTCAGGTAATTAAACCTATCGAACATCCCCCCCGCTCAATTTTTAAAATTAAAAAGTAATTTTAAAAAGGTAGATTATTTAAATCAACATTACCTCCTGATATTATTATCCCTAGTTTCTTAGCTTTAAAAAAATCTTTATTTTTTAAAACTGCAGCTAGTGGAAGGGCGCATGAAGGTTCACATATTATTTTCAATCTTTCCCATATAATCCTCATAGACTGAATTATTTCAATTTCAGTGATTCTAATTATTGAATGAACTTCATCTTGAATTATTGGAAAGTTTTTATCTCCCAGTTGAGTTTTGAGTCCGTCTGCTATAGTATTTGTAGTGATGTTTGTTTCAATTTTTCCGCTTTTTAAGGATCGATAAGCATCGTCAGCTTCAAATGGCTCTGCACCAATAACTTTACATTTATTTCCAAAGAATTTAGCTGCTAACGCACTTCCTGCAATAAGTCCTCCACCTCCAACAGGAGTAAGAACATATTCCAAATCATTATAATCTTCCAATAACTCTTTGCAAGCTGTTCCTTGTCCAAGAATTACATTGTTATCATTTGAAGGATGAATAAACGTTGCTCCTTTTGATTGTTCAATTTTTTTAGCATTAATTTCTCTTGCCTTAAGATTAGGCTCACATTCAATAAGCTCTCCCAAATAACCTTTTACAGCGGTTTTTTTTATTTCTGTTGCAGTTGAAGGCATAACTATGTATGCTTTAACACCTATACTACTAGCTGCTAAAGAAAGAGCTTGAGCAAAATTTCCTGAAGAATGGGTTACTACTCCTCTTTTTTTCTGATCATCAGAAAGTTGCAAAATAGCATTCGTAGCACCTCGCATTTTAAAGGCCCCCATTTTCTGAAAATTATCACATTTAAAATAAATTTCAGCTCCAGTTATTTTATTAATTTGAGTTGAAGTAAGTACTGGAGTGTTATGAATAAACGGTTTTATCCTTTTGTGACATTCTAAGAGATCATTTTTTGTCATTTTTTGTTTATTTATATCAAATATAGTTTCTAAATTTAATATTTAATCTTCATTTTAAGGAGAAGCTAAATATTTTTTCATCTTAAAGGTGAAATGTTTAATACTTATCGATTTTATACCATTATTAACTTTAAACTATAGGCATGTCTTAATTTCATTGGTTCAGTGATCTCTATTACTTGTGTTTAATAGAATTTGCTATCTTTAACTTTTTAATCAATAATTTATTCAAAAAAATGAAAAAATATTTTTTCTTTGCGTTTGCATTTATATTACTCATCTCTTGCAAAAACACACCAGACACTAGTCTTTTTAACAGTAATAAAAAAATCGCTGAAAAATTTATCTCTACTTATACATCCCCCTCAAATCCTGATCTTTTTAAGTCAATGATAGATATGAATATTGAACATCAATCTCCAATGTATGGAGCTGGGATGGTTGGATATGATAAAGTCATCGAGCAAGGAAACTTTTATATGTCAAATTTTTCAAATGTTAGTTTTGAAAATGCAAGGTGGTTACCCGGAGTTAATGAAGAAACTCTTGTAGCTGATGGAAGTGTTAGAGTTTATGGAACATGGAAAGGAGAAAGTAATACAACTGGGAAAACTTTTTCAGTAGACGCCTATCACTATTTCGTGATTAAGGATGGTAAAATTTCACAGTCTGGTGATTTTTTCGATGCCACAGGTATGTTAATGGCTGTAAGCCCTGATGCAGAGGAAGCAGTTGAATAATCTTAGAATAAATTAATCCTACAATATGTTTTTTTTATGAAATTCCGTTTTTCATATTTTTCATATTTTATTGTTTTATTGTTATCAAATAAGGTTTTATCTCAAGAAGAGAAAACAGAAAATTTTGTTTTCATTCATACCCAATTTGAATTAAATAATAGAGGAGCAGTAATAACTCCTATAGACCCGTTAATGAATAAAAGAATATCTTCTTTTATTGAAGCTAAATTTTATGGGCTTGTTGAATCAGCTAGAAATATTGTTTGGGAATCGTATGAAACTGATACAAACCCAAATTCAAAATCTCATGTCCAGAGATATGCAGCTAGAGTTCATATTAAAAACAATAATCAAAGTATAGAATACAGGTATCTAGAAGTTGAATTCTATCCAACTATTGATGAGATAAAAACAAATTATAAATTTAATGAATCGAAAAGAAATTTTGTTTTAACATTAGATGAGAAAGCTAGAAGATCCTATTTGCCAAATTTAATTGAGTTAGGGATTAAAGATGCTCCGACTAAAGCAACCATAGATAATTTAGTTCAAGAGCATAAACAACTGATTATTGGAGTCAACAGCGGTCTTGTGTCTTTTTATCAGGGCTATGGTGATGGAGATGCTGATGTTTTTGATGTAGTTACAACATATGTAGAAAAAGCTTATCCTAGAGTTAAGTTTGTGATGAATCTTGTTTGGGATTCTTATCATACACTAGTAAGTAATTACGACTCTTTTCATTATCACACATTTATAGTACAAGTTAAACTTAATGAAAGAGAGGGATATCAATTTATTGAGGTGTTTTATAATCCCACAACTAATTCCGCAATTTCAGACTTCAAGTGGAATGAAAAAGAAGAATTTTATTTTAGAGAACAACATAAATAACTATTTCTTTATTGAATAAAATCTTTTTTATTC
This sequence comes from uncultured Flavobacteriaceae bacterium, assembly GCA_913020075.1. GTDB lineage: Bacteria > Bacteroidota > Bacteroidia > Flavobacteriales > Flavobacteriaceae > MS024-2A. The sequence goes on along the minus strand of CAJWAE010000008.1, from coordinate 3,602 downwards.
ATACACATTTTTTTCAAACCCTATAATTACTTTTTAGTGGATTTTTTATTAACTAATTGATATAATTCTCATTTTGAATTAATTTACTTATTAATATTCCAAATTGGATTTTTCCGAATAACTTTGTCAAATATTTTACAAGAAGTGAGATGTGCTCCTGGAAGATACCCCGTACTAATTAAAAATTCATTTGTGATTTTTCGACCTGTAAACTTGAATATTTTTTTGAATAATTTTACCCACAAATCCAAAGAAATTGAATGACTATAATCCAACCAGTTTTTAAATGATCCACAGGACTCTTGAAGTTCAATGATTTTCTTGGCATTATAAATAGCAGCATTTATTTTTAACTTATTTCTTATGATGCCTGAATCATTAACTAATCTTTCCACTTGTTTTTTATCATAATTAGCAACTGTACTAATCTCAAAATTAGAATACGCATTTCTAAAACTATCTTGTTTATTTAGTATTGTAGTCCACGATAATCCTGCTTGATTAATTTCTAATATTAATCTTCCAAATAATTCATTGTCGGACAATATTGGAAAACCATACTGTGAATCGTGGTATATTTTATGTAGATTTTCTTTTTCAAGTGTATTTACATATTCACAATAAGACGAGGGTTTTTCCATCTTTATTACTTTATTAATTGGTCTTTGTGAAATATTTATTTAACACCATAAAAGAAAGTAAATCCTCTTTTTTTTGATCTTTAAATTGATTTACATGCTTATTTGCATTTTCTATAATTAACGTTGCTTTTTCAGGATGGTCTAAAAATAATTTAAGTCTACTTTCTAAATCTGAATAATCGTCTTTTATAAGTATGTAGTGAAGGTCTGGTATTAAAAGACCTTCCATAAACCACGTTTCGTATTTGGGTTTAGTCATAACAGCAATGGAATTGGAGGACATTACCCATTTTAAATTACTGGCAACATCGTTCCCTTCTAAACATAGAATAAATTTATAATTAAGTTGTTCATTGTAGGTCATTCTATTTACTGTCCAATTATTGTTTAGACTATTACTGTTTACTTTTCCAATATCACACATTGGATGCCCATAGTATTTTTCTAAAAATTTTATTCTTTGAGGTTGGGACGAATGAACTTTTGCCCTAAATACAAGTTGGTCTTTCTTTTTTGAATTTGGTAAAGTATCTTTTTTAATAAATGTAAAGTGTCTTATTTTGTTCCATTTTAAAATAATAGAATTGGTGTTTTCATTATTAATGGGTCTGCTTTTTACTAACCCAGGTTCTTTGGGGGTTTTGGTAATATCACCAAATAAAAAATGTCCTTTAAGATTCTGATTAAAATATCGACTATGCTCATACAAATCAAAATAGTAGGTCTTATTGACTTTTTGCAGTTTTATTTCAGATAGTTTTTGGGCATTTTGGGTAAGTATGTATTTTTCTTTTAGTTGGTTGTAGTAGTTTAATCTTAATAGCAACTCTTCTTTTTCACTTGAATTTAAATTTTCAAATTTATTTAGCTTAATATATAATTTCTTTTGAAAGAATAGGAGAGGGACTAATTGCCTTAAATAGTTTTTAAAATAGTAGAGGGTTTTATTGTTTTTATTGCGATATGAAAGTCTTTTAAATTCCAAATTCTATAAATATTATCAATAGTGAACAACTTTAATAATTTTACTTTTCATTACATTTAAGCCCTTTTTAAAGAAAATAAAATAGCTTCCACTTTCAAAATTAGACAGATTAATTTCAGTATTTTTATTGGTGACTAATTCTTTGTGTAGTGGTTGACCAAAGATGTTTAATATAACAAGCTCTCCATTAATGAATTCTAATGGTACATCAATATTTAATATTTCTGTAAATGGATTTGGATAAATATTTATTTCATCTTCTTTGTTTTGCCCCATGATTGCTGTGCCATTACAGTTTTGAGAAAATGTAATTCTACTAGAAGATTGTAAAGAGTCGTTGAAAATTGTAAAAGAATTTTGGTCTGATTTTAAAGAATAATTTAGCCAAATTTTTAAAAAATCATTGGTTATACTTTGCTGTTCCTGTCTTAAAATATTAAGATTTTGATTACAAGAAGATTCTCCAAAATTGCATAGAACACTTTCATTAGCGAAATAACAATGACCACCATTTGTAATATTAATTTGTGTTTTACAACTTGAGTTTAAGTTGTCAAACATAATATTTTGATGAATGACTGGTGGGGCAACACAGTCATCATCCCCAGAAAATATTAGCGAAGGAATAGTAATGTTACCTGCAGCTGATATTGCTGAGGGATTGGTTTCAGCTGCAGCAAAATTTATTAAAGTGTTAATATTGGGATTGTTTTCTGCAGCAAGAAAACTAGCTCCTCCGCCCATAGAATGGCCTATTATTCCAGTTTTAGGTAATACAGAATTATAAAAAACAGAGTTACTGTTTTGATTTTCCATTTGAATTTTTGAAGCAATAAAACTTAAATCATCTGCAAAAAACTGATGATTTGGGGCAAAGCCCATTTCTGTTGTTGGAAAACACAATATGTAACCTTCTGGCACTAAAGAATTCCAAAAGTTGCCATAGCTGTCCCAACTTATTAAAAATCCATGTCCAAAAACTATTACTGGAAAGTTGCCCAATGAAATGGGAACATTGTTACCATTTGTGTCTGAAGGATAGTAAATTTCAGTGGTAATATTTCTATTTCTAGCATTATCGTAAAAGTCAATACTTGTGTGACCAATATTATAGGTTTGAGCAAATAAATTCGATGAAACACAGAATAAAATACTAGTAACTAAATAAATTTTCACCACGTTTATTTTTATGAATTGCTATTGAGTATTTTATAAATTTAGTTTAAAAAAAACCTCTTTTGTTTCGGATAGTAAGATAACTAATTAAATGCAAAATATTTTAAGTTTAACGTTTAGTATGTGAAAAGACACTAATTTTCAATATGATAGTTAGTTAATCATATTTTGTAAATAATCCCCTAGAAGATCTTCTAGATTTTCATAACCATGAAGTTGGTCATATTGTATGTCTTGAGAATGAAGTTGCTCTTTTTGTTCTTTGGATATCTGGATATTGAAAATATAGTCTTTGTAAGCTTCATCTAAAAGTACTTTTGGGTTTACTACTGTTAAAGAGCTAGAAACTATATCTGCTGTTGCAGAAGCGTTAATTTCGTTTAGTGCATGAACAATTTCAGGGGCAAATATCCCATATGAAGTCTCGTAAAAGCTTGAAAATCCACCACTTGTTACTGCTTTATTTAATTTCACAATTACATAAACCATCTTTTCAGGACTAGTTAAACCCTGAATAACATCATACCATTGCGACCAACTTTTATCATCAAATTCAGCAATCTCAAGTTGTTTTTCTGCTGAACTATATAGTCTACTAATTAAACTTCTATTGGAAATTTTCTCCACTATTATTTAGATTTTATTTATTGCTTAATGACACTTCTCAAAAAATTAATTTTAATGGTGCGTGTAATATGAGGTGCGTCTAGGTTAGGGCATGCATTTTAGACTGTGTTGTGGTTAGTTGTTTCAGAAAAGAACTAAGCTTTTTTAGATTTCTTTAGTCTTTTCTCTGCTTT
>CAJWAE010000007.1 GCA_913020075.1 uncultured Flavobacteriaceae bacterium | reverse complement strand
TCCTAATACAGATATTGATCCAACTGCTCCAGCTAACAGCATTGGTAGAGTCAGTGAATCATCTCCAGAAATCACCTGAATGCCCGATGGAGATAGTTTTATGATCTGCTGTGCCTGTTCTATATCACCACTCGCCTCTTTAATTGCTATTATATTATCGAAATTTTCCACTAACTTAATAAATGTTTTTGGTTCAATATTACTTCCTGTTCTTGATGGAACATTGTAAAGTATTAATGGCAATGGAGTTATATTTGCAATGTGTTTATAGTGTTGATAAATTCCTTCTTGAGTTGGTTTGTTATAATAAGGCGAAACTGATAATATCGCTTGAAAAGGATTTAAATCTGTCTGTTGAATTTCTTTAATAACTCTGAAAGTGTCGTTCCCTCCAATTCCAATAACTAAAGGAAGTTTATTTTGATTAGATTCAACAACTCTTCGAATTACTTTCTTTTTTTCTGAATCCGAAAGAGTATTAACCTCAGCTGTAGTTCCCATTACTAAAATATAATTAGCCCTACCTGAAGTAATGTTTTTGACCAGAGGTGGTATTGATTCGAAATCAATTGTGCCATCTTCGTTAAATGGAGTTACCATGGCGACGCCTAAACCTTCTAGATTCATGATTTTTACTTTAATAAAGCTTTCAAATAAATGGTAGATTGAGAGATAAATAACTCTGTTTCGGTTGGTTTAATATTTAGAATTAAATCATTGAATTCTTTATCAGTTTTGTAAAAACCTACTCTTAATTTTGCCTTACAATTAGTACTTAGCCATGAGGCTAACAAAGAGTCATTCTCGAAATAATTAACAAGTAAATCAAATTCTTGATCTAAAAAAGATTCGAGTGTTTCTGGTAACTTACCCCAAAAACCAATCAACTCTTTTGAACAATTAAAAATTTGTCCCTTAAAAGACTTAATTACTGTTAATTGTTTAATACTAATGACCACTACTTTAATGTTTTTTGTAGGAATTTTAAAAACTTTTGCTAAGTCTAAAAACAAACCTTCATTAATCTGATATTCGATAGGAACTAAAACCAACATCGATTGAAAATGTGTTATTTTAGATTTTGAATTATTAGATAAAGTCTTAAGTTTTTTCTTAATCCTTATTCTTAAAACTAGATCAGACAAAAATTCTAACATAATATGACTTTTAAAATTATACAAAAATAATATTTATTCATAAAAAAAAACTTTTCGTTTCAATTTGATCCTAAATGTTACATTCATAACGAAATTGATTATCTTTTACTTAAATCAATAAAATCCTGTTCAGTTAAAACAGAAACACCTAAGTTTTCTGCTTTTATTTTTTTTGAAGGCCCCATTCCATTTCCAGCAATTACATAATCTGTTTTAGAAGAAACGGAATTTGCTATTTTTCCGCCTAATAATTCAATTTCATCTGTAAGTGCTTTTCTAGAAAATTGTTCAAAAACTCCTGAAATTACAAATCTTTTTTCTTTAAAAGCGGGATGAATATTTAATTGAACATGCTGCTGCTCCATTTTCAAACCCTGCTCCTTAAGTATCCTTATTAAATCTTTGTTTTTAGAATCAGCAAAGAAATCTATAATACTTGAAGCTATACGATCTCCAACGTCATCTGTAAGAATCAATTCCTCAATAGATGCAGATGCTAAAAGATCCATTGACTTGAAAGTCTTACTTAATGTTTTAGCTACAGTTTCCCCAACAAATCGAATTCCTAATCCAAATAAAACTTTAGAAAATGACTTTTCTTTCGATTTTTCAATTCCTATTAATAAATTAGAAACTGACTTATCTGCCATACGATCTAATAGCAATATTTGTTCCTTTCGTAAACTATATAAATCTGCAATATTTTTTAAAATTCCTTCATGAAATAATAATACAATTGTTTCAGCACCCAATCCATCAATATTCATAGCCTTACGGCCAACAAAATGTTGAATTTTACCAATTTGTTGGGGCGGACAAGCAGCTTCATTTTTACAATAATGCTGTACTTCTCCCTCTTCCCTTTTTAAGAAAGAAAAACACTCTGGACAGTGAGTTAAAAATTGGACTTGATTTTCTAACAAACCCCTATTATTAAGATTAATTCCTGTTATTTTTGGTATAATCTCTCCCCCTTTTTCAACAAAAACAGTATCTCCTATACGCAATCCTAGTTTATCGATTTGATCAGAATTATAAAGAGAAGCTCGCTTTACAGTTGTTCCTGAGATTTCCACAGGAAATAATTTAGCCACTGGAGTGACAGCTCCTGTTCTACCTACTTGATATTGTACACCTTCTAAAAGTGTAGAGGCTTGTTCTGCCTTATATTTGTATGCCATTGCCCAACGGGGAGCTTTTGCTGTATAACCGAGTTCTTCCTGTTGAGCAAGGCTATTTACTTTCACTACAATACCATCAATTTCGTAAGGAAGATTTTTTCTTTTTTCTTCCCAAGCCAGAATATATTCAAAAACAGCATCAATTGAAGAAACCAAACGTGCAGATTTTGGAACCTTAAAACCCCATTCACTTGCTTTTTGAAGTGCTTGAAATTGAGTAGATACTTTTAAATCATCTCCCTTTAAGGAGTATAAAAAACAATTCAAGGGACGTTTAGCAACCAAGCTGCTATCTTGTAATTTTATGCTCCCTGAAGCAGTATTTCGTGGATTTCGATACAATGCTTCACCATTTAAAGCTCTTTGTTCATTAATCATATGAAATCCCTTCCAAGGAAGTATAATTTCTCCACGAATTTCGAACAAATGAGGATAATCTCCCTGAAGCTTAAGAGGGATCGTTTTAATCGTTTTAACATTAGTTGTAATCGCATCTCCTTTAATTCCGTCTCCTCTAGTGAGTGCTTGAATCAATTTTCCGTTTTCATAACTCAAACTAATAGAAGCTCCATCAAACTTTAACTCACAAGTATATTCAATATTAACTTCTTCTCCCAAGACCTTTCTTAACCGTTCTCGCCATTGAATTAGATCTTCCTTTGAATATGTATTTAATAAGGAATACATTGGAAAACGGTGTGCCAATGTTTCAAAAGATTTAGTAACATCACCTCCAACTCTTTGTGTGGGAGAATTAAGGTCTGAAAACTGAGGGTACTTGTCTTCTAAACTTTTAAGTTTATTAATGAGTTGGTCAAACTCAAAATCAGTAATATTAGGCTCATCTAATATATAGTAAAGATGATTGTGTTCGTGAAGTGTTTTTCGTAATTCTTCTATTTTTTTTTGTATCACTTCCATATTATTGTTTTTCGAGTCGAAGCATTCTAACTTTATCAAATATATCTTTACGTTCAGTTATTAGATAAGAGGAGTAAGTTAATATGAGATTTTTCATTTCTTTTAAAAAAAGAGGATTGAATTCGAAATAAATATTCCCTTTTTTATTCAGATTTAGGTGGGCGTAATCTAAAATCGATCTGTAAAACAATAGGGGGTCGTTTTGAGGAACGAATAAAGCTTGATGAGGTTCATAATCTAAAACATTTGGTTTCATTACCTCGCGTTCATCAGGGGTTATATAGGGAGGGTTAGAGACGATAATATCTACTTTTAAGTCTAAACTTTCTAGTTTAGTTAAATCATGTTTAATGTAATTTATATTAATATTGTTTTCCTGTGAATTTCTAGACGCTAGATCAATAATATCTTGATCTAAATCAATTGCAGTAGTTTCAAAAAGAGGTTGCTCTTTAGCAAGAGAGATTGCTATACACCCAGTCCCTGTTCCAAAATCTATAAGTTTTTTGGAACACTCAATATTGATATAATCCTCAATTATCCAGCCTACAAGATCTTCTGTTTCAGGTCTTGGAACTAATACATTAGAATTTACTTTTAATTTTAAGTTTCGAAATTGAACTTCACCTATAATATATTGTAAAGGTTTCTGCTCTTTTAACTCTTCTAAAGCATTTTTAATTAATCTTTCCTGTTCAGTTTCAAAAACAGATTCAGGAGAGAGTGCAATTATAGTGTTTGACATCTTAAAAAAAGACTGAATCAAGAGTTTATAATAAAAATCAATTTCATTTATTGGATGCAAATGTTTTAATTGAATTCTATATAAATCTCTTCCTTCAATAATTTTCATATTAGTGATTTTGTCATCCATATAGAACAAGAGGAATGTCCTGTATTTCCAAGTGGTTTTGCAATGTAATTAAAACCAACCTTTTTATATAACCTCTGAGCAGCATGCATAATTGGAGTAGTTTCAATATAACAAAGTGTAAATTCATTTATTTTAGCAAAATTTAAACATTTTTGAATCACTTTAAAGCCTAGACCTTTTCCTCGAATTTTAGGTGAAAAATACATTTTTTGTAATTCACAAACAGATGTTGCCTCATCTTTTAAAGGTGATATTCCTGCACCTCCTAAAATTTTATTCTCATCTAAAACTAAATAGTAAACAGATCTTTCGCCTAGGTAAGTTTCATACATATTATCTAATTCTTTATCTTCATAGGCTGTGCCTTTTTTAGGAACTCCCATATCAATAAAGACAGATCTAATTAAAACCGCTATCGCTTTATTATTATTAGCTTGAATCGGTCGAATCTCCATTCGTTATTTATTTGTTATAAATTTACAGTCAAAATTAATATGCTCGGCATTATAAAACATAATTATATTCACGAAGATTTGAACAATACAAAAGACAGATTTTATATGCACAGATGCCTTCACTTAGCACAAAAAGGACTTGGTGACACCTATCCAAATCCTATAGTAGGATCTGTTATTGTTCATCAAGACAAAATAATTGGTGAGGGTTGGCATCATTTTGCTGGTTCTGCTCATGCAGAAGTTCACGCAATCTCCAGTGTTAAAGATAAACATTTATTAAAAGAGAGTACTCTCTACGTTTCTCTTGAGCCCTGTTCTCACTTTGGAAAAACTCCTCCATGTGTTGATTTAATAATCAAAAATAAAATACCAAGGGTTATTATTGGCTCAAAAGACCCCAATCCTAATGTTTCTGGAAAAGGAATTGATAAACTTCGAAATTCGGGCTGTAAGGTTTTTCAGGGAGTTTTAGAAAAAGAATCTGATTTTTTAAATAGAAGATTTTTTACTTTTCATCAAAAAAAGCGACCATATATTATATTAAAATGGGCAAAAACAGAAGATCATTTTATATCCCCTGAAAACAATAAAAATATTCCTGAAATATTCTGGATAACTAATGTTGTTTCAAGACAAAAATCTCATCAGTGGAGAAGCGAAGAAGCGGCAATACTCATAGGTGTTCAAACTGCAATAGATGATGATCCAAAATTAACTACAAGAAGTTGGAATGGAAATAATCCACTCCGAATGATTTTGGATCCCAATAACAGGACACCAATAACAACTCATTTAAAAAATGATACAAACTCTTGTATATTTTTCAACATTCAACTAAATGATTTAGCTAATAATCTTAAAAAATCTATTGTTTTAAAACCTTACAGTTTAATCAATCTTTTAAAGCATTGCTATAAAATAAAAATTCAATCTATTATTATAGAGGGGGGGGGAAAGACAATTCAGTCTTTTATTGATCACGATTTGTGGGATGAATCACGAGTTTTTACAAGTCCGGAAAAAATATTTAAGGGTATTAAAGCACCCACGTTAAATAAAAAATATTCATTCAAAGAAATGATAGATAAGGATGAACTAAAGTACTATTTTAAATAAATTTTTCAAGTAAAGTTTTTGGACATCTCATGGGTCGTTTTGTTTTTGGAGATAAAAAAGCTAAAACTGTATTTCCCTCACAAATAACTTCATCTTTTTGATTAACAATTATATAATCAAATTCGATAGTGGCTGTGGGTATTTTCCTTAAAATAACATTGATCTGAAAATGATCTCCAAAAAATAATGGTTTTTTAAAATTAGTGAATGCACTCACAACCGGCATTAATATACCCTCTTTTTCCATGTCAGCATAAGAAATATCAAGAACAGAAAGCCATTGAAGTCTAGCTATTTCAAAATATTTTAAATAATTACTATGATGAACAAACTGCATTTGATCAGTTTCAGAATAGCGAACCGTAATTTGTTTCGTTGTAAATTTCATTGATATAAACTAATCAGTTATATTGTATTTAATTTTTAGATTTCTTGTGAAAAATTTAGGATTCAGAATATCGAAAAAAAAAAGATATAATTCAATAGCCAAACCATTTTTTTTTTGATTTTTTTTAATCAATATTTGTTAACTAGTAAAGTTGACATACAAACCATAAAATAAACCTCTAAATACCTCAAACATTAAATGAGTGCAACTGCTGCTTCGATCTGGAATAATTGTCTGATTTTTATTGGAGATAACATACAACCACAAGCTTACAAAACTTGGTTTGAACCTATTATTCCTGTCAAATTAAGTGAAAATGTACTTAGTATTCAGGTTCCTAGTAAATTCTTTTACGAATGGCTTGAGGAGCATTATGTCAAACTTCTTAAAACTTCACTTCAAAGAGAATTAGGTAACGATGCCCGTTTGGTTTATTCCATCAGAATGGAAAATACTTTTGGAAATAAAACCCCTTTTACTGAGAATATTCCGAGTAACAACAGATCAGGCCTTCAACCTCAAAACGTTAATGCCCCTTTAAGTTCTTATTCAGGGGAATTAAAAAATCCCTTTGTTATTCCGGGAATAAAAAATTTACAAATTGAATCACAGCTAAATCCTAATTATAATTTTGATAATTTTTTAGAAGGTGATTCTAATCGACTTGGAAGATCTGCTGCCTTAGCTGTTTCATCTAAGCCGGGAGGAACATCTTTCAATCCTTTGCTTATTTTTGGTGGTGTTGGTTTAGGCAAAACACACTTAGCTCATGCTATTGGGGTTGAAATTAAAGAAAAATATCAAGACAAAACTGTACTTTATATCTCAGCTGAAAAATTCACACAACAGTATATAGAAGCTGTTAAGAAAAATACTCGAAATGATTTTATTCATTTTTATCAATTATTAGATGTATTGATAATTGATGATGTTCAATTTTTATCAGGTAAAACAGGAACCCAAGATGTGTTTTTCCATATATTTAATCATCTTCATCAAAATGGTAAGCAAGTTATTCTGACCTCTGACAAGGCTCCTGTTGACATGCAGGATATCGAACAGCGTCTGTTATCAAGATTTAAATGGGGACTCTCCGCAGAATTACAATTGCCTAATTACGAAACACGAATCTCTATCCTCAAAAATAAACTATATAGAGATGGAGTTTCTATAGAAGAAGATATTATTGAATATGTTGCTAAAAATATTAAAACGAATATCCGAGAATTAGAAGGTGCCATTATATCGTTGATAGCTCAATCTTCTTTCAATAAAGCTGAAATCACGATTGAACTGGCTCAAGAAGTCGTCATGAAGTTCGTGAAAAATACAAAACGTGAAGTCTCTATTGATTATATTCAAAAAGTGGTTTCTGATTACTTCCAGATGGATATTGAAACTCTTCAATCAAAAACTCGAAGAAGACATATTGTTCAAGCTCGTCAATTAGCTATGTATTTTGCAAAAAAATTTACTAAAGCATCTCTAGCTAGTATTGGAAATCAAATTGGAAAACGAGATCATGCTACAGTCCTCCATGCTTGTAAAACTGTTGATAATTTAAGTTTCACAGATAAACAGTTTCGTAAATATGTTGAGGATCTTCGTCAGAAGTTAACTATTTAAATGAATTACATATGAAACAGACAAAAGTGCTCAAGGTATGCTTGGGTAATATTTGTTGTATTCAATTAGCATAAGGTTTTTTAGAACAAAAAACTTCACGTTTAAAAATAAAAGTTAATTCTGCTGTTACTGCTGGTTATCAAATTGGTTGTCATTATGTTAAAAAAAGTATAGCTATTGCAGAAAAATTCAGAATTAATATTGGTATTCAAAAAGCAAGAAAATTTTCATTTATAGATTTTAATTATTTTTAAAATTGATAAAAATAATTATGATGATTTTATTGAACTGCTTAAAATTGATTCTAACATACAAAAAGTAAAGTTAATTCTTGAAAATCATCAAGATGTTAAAGACCCCTACTTTGGTGATAAAAATAGTTTTAAATATTGTTATAAATTATTATAATGATAGTGTGAACGAATAGCTAAACTTTTAATTAATGGATAAACAAGTTACTACATATGGAACGCTATACTTGATTCCGTCACCAATTGGTGAAAATCCTTATCTAGAAGTATTACCACTCTTAGTTAAAAAAACAATAGAAAAGTTAACTCATATTATTATTGAAAATGAGAAAGCTACTCGCCGTTTTATAAAAAAAATTACACCAAATAAAAATCAGGAATCTTTAGTGCTTTATCCTCTAAATAAATTCACAACACAAGAGGAAATAGAATCTTATCTAAATCAGTGTAAATTAGGTTTTTCTATGGGACTTATGTCAGACGCAGGATGTCCAGGAATTGCAGATCCAGGAGCTATTATAGTAACTAAAGCCCATGAAATTGGAATTAAAGTAAAACCATTAGTAGGCCCTTCATCAATTTTTTTAGCTATGATGAGTTCGGGAATGAACGGACAAAATTTCGCTTTTAACGGTTATGTTCCCATTGAAAAAAAGCTACGAACTCAAATGTTACTTAAATATGAAAAAAAATCTATCAGAGAAAATCAAGCTCAGCTTTTTATAGAAACACCCTACCGAAGTGACACTCTTTTTAAGGATATTTTAAAAACTTTAAATCCAAATATGCGACTTTGTATTGCTTGTGATATTAGTTCAAGTTCAGAATATATTAAAACATTAAATATTCATGAATGGAAAGGAGAAAAACCAGATTTAAAAAAACGTCCCTGTATATTTATCATTGAAGGTTCCTCTTAACGATATAGGTTTTGTTTATCTAGCCAACTGGTGTAGATTTTTTTATTTTGATTATGTTTCATTAAGTTTTTTGCAAATAAATGATAACCTGGTTTATTAGGAGAAGCTACAAAATATAAAAAGGAGTGTTTTTCAGCATTAAGAACTGCATCTATAACAGAAATATCTGGCATAGTGATAGGTCCTGGAGGCAATCCTTTTACTCTGTAAGTATTATAGGGTGAAATAAGCTTAAGGTCTTTATACAATACTCGCTTAATTATTTGATCAAAATTATATGAGTTTTTTTTAAAAGCATAAATAACTGTTGGGTCTGCTTGTAATTTCATTTTTTTGTCCAAACGATTTAAATAAACACCTGCAATTCGAGGTTGCTCATCTTTTTTAACCGATTCTTTTTGAACAATTGAAGCTAAAACAACTACTTCGTTTGGATTCAGTTTTATTGCTTTTGCCTTTCTTAATCGACTTGTATTCCAAAAGTTATTAAAAGAGAGAAACATTTTATTTCTAAATTTTTCAGCAGAAGTATCCCAATAGAATTGATAAGAGTTAGGTAAATACATCGTTAAAGCATTTTCTTTAGAAAATCCATTTTTCAATAAAAACAAAGAATCTCTAAAGGTGTTAAGCAAGGTTAAACTATCAGGTGCTATCTGTCTAGAAACTCTACCAGCCAAATTTTCTAAACGTTCTTGATTGTTGAAAATCACCTTAACAGTCAGTTTTTTAGAACGAAATAAATTGATTATAGTATTATTACTATCATCTTTTGTGATCTTGTATTTTCCCGATTTGATATTTTGAGAATATCCTTTTTTTTCTGCTGCAATCAAAAATTGATTGGTTCGTTTCAAAATTGGCTGCAACTGATAAGCCAAAGAATCAATAGTGTCATCACTATCTATAAAAACATATGAAAACTCATTTTCAAAAGCTGTATTACTCCAAAAAAATATTTGATAAAACTGAAAAACAAAATAAAGTCCCATACCAAGAAGAATAAGACTGATAAATAATAATATTTTTCTTTTAAGCATTAACTAAATGATTTTACATAAATATATTCATCATGAAAAGTTCCATCATAAAAATTCCAATTCTTTTTTAAACCTTGTTGTTCATATCCACAGGACTCAAACAATAAGATGCTTACTCTATTTTCAAAAGCTATATTTGCAAATAAAGTATTTATATTAAGATGTTTATAGGCATATTCATTTAACAATTCTAAACTTCTTTTCCCAATACCTTTACCCCTTTGGTCTTTACGTAATACTATTCCTACTCCAGCTCTTCTGTGTATAGGTGTAAAATCAAAAAGGTCAACAAAACCAAGGAAGTTTTCATCTACTTGAGAAATAACAAATCGTTTTTGCTTGACTTCAAAAATATCTTGATTTTGTTGTTCAATATACTTTGAAAGTAGATGCTTTGAAAAAGGTTCATTTCGATTTGAATATTTCCATAAATACTGATTATTTTCAATTGAAATTAAATCATTTAAATCTTTAGGTTCTAATGCACGTAAAATGACTGAATCTAAATTCATATCTCAATTATTCCTGAATATACAAAGTCAGCGGGACCTTGAAGGTAAATATTAGTGTATACTTTATCGATGACATCAAAATCTACAATCAATAAACCTCCTAAGGCCTGGAGTTCAATTTTACATTTTCCCTTTGATTCGCCCATGTAATGCATTCCTATAGCACATGCTACTGCACCAGTTCCGCATGCCAGTGTTTCGTTTTCTACTCCGCGTTCATAGGTTCTAATTTTATATCTAACAGGGGTCTCTTTTTGAATAAAATTAACATTAATTCCATTAGGCATAAATTGTTTAGAAAATCGAATTGCTCCTCCTTGGCTATTAATGTTTACTTTTTTGTAATTCTGAATCAATTTAACATAGTGAGGTGAACCAGTATTTATTATTATGGCATTATCATTCTCAATTAAATCAAAAACATCCTGCATTTGTAAACGAATCTGATTAGGATGAACCTTGTAGGCTTTGTGCAACCCATCTGCAGCCATAAAAACAGTTTTTTCTTTTATAATATCATGTCTTAATGCAAAAGAAACTGCACATCGACCACCATTACCGCATAGTGAACTTAATTTTCCATCTGAATTATAATATTTCATTTCAAAATCAGCATTAGAATGTGATTCAATCAAAATAATACCATCTGCGCCTATTCCAAAATGACGATCACATATTTTTTTTAATTGACTGACTGATATATCGTTATATATATTATGTCGATTATCAAAAATGATAAAATCATTCCCAGCACCATGGTATTTATCAAAATGAAATTTCATATATGTCAAATGTAATCAAATTTAAAAGGTGTTAAATACGAGTTAAAGGAATTTTAATCTAAAAAAAAATGAATAATTTTAACAAAAAAATAAACATGAATCCATTTTTTAAAACTCTCAGTATTTCATTTTTAAGTGCAGCTATTAGTCTTTTTATCTACGATTTTTATTTTCAAAAATCAGCTATTCAAAAAAATAATAACAAAGAAATTCCCAAGTTAACTCCAATTAACTACAGTTTTTCAGTAAATGACGTTGAGTCAGAAGCAAGCGATTTTACTATTGTGGCAGAAAAAACAGTGAATGCTGTAGTTCATGTAAAAAACACAAGCTCATCAAATTCTAGTTTTCCCTCATTTTACCGTTATTTTTATGAAGAAGATAAAATACCAGAACGAATAGGAACAGGTTCAGGTGTAATTGTATCACCCGACGGTTACATTATTACAAACAATCATGTAATTGAAAATAATTCTGAAATTGAAATCACAACGAATGATAACAAAACCTATACAGCCCGTTTAGTAGGAACTGATCCTGACACAGATATAGCTGTTTTAAAAATTAATGCTCCACAAAAATTACCCTATATTTTTTTTGGTGATTCAGATGCTGCAAGAATTGGAGAATGGGTATTGGCTGTTGGAAATCCTTTTAACTTAAATTCTACTGTAACCGCAGGAATTATAAGTGCTAAATCAAGAGACTTAAATAAACAGGATCGAAAAAATGAATCTTATATTCAAACAGATGCCGCAGTAAATCAAGGGAATAGTGGAGGTGCATTAGTTAATACACGTGGAGAATTGATAGGGATAAACACTGCAATTTCTTCAATGACTGGAGGATTCGTAGGATATTCTTTTGCTGTACCTAGTAATGTTGCTCGTAAAGTATTTGAAGATATTATCGAATTTGGAAATGTTCAAAGAGGACTTCTCGGAGTCATGGGTCAAGCTTTGGATTCAAACTTTGCAGAACGATTTGAAGTAGAAGAAACCGAGGGATTTTATATAACTGAACTAGAGGAAGGGCTCGGTGCTGATTTGGCTGGACTAAAGAGTGGTGATATAATCAAAAGTGTGGATGGGATAATTATCAACAAATTTGCAGATCTCTCAGGATATTTAGCTAGTAAGCGTCCCGGCGAAAGAGTGAAAATCACATATAAAAGGGAAGGAAAAGAGAATAATGTAAATGTACGTTTAGAGAAAATTAACCGTGCTATTTTTTTCTATATGGAAGTTCGTGAACTTACCCCTGAACAGATAGAACAGTATGGAATAGGTCACGGTTTATATATATCTAATATGAACAATCGAAGATTGTATCAAAATGGAATAGATACTGGACATCTAATCTTGGAAATAAACGGTAAAAAAATCAATAATCTAACTGAAATAAAAAATATTGATTCTTTAACACTTGAAAATATACTCTTTATGAATCCTTCAGGTGAAAAAGAAAAAATATTACTACAATATTAAAATCAAATTTATTTTAGTCATGAGATCGGAGCTATCCCCTCTAGTTTGTTTGTTTTTATTTAAATCTAATACTCATACATTATATGCGAATTGATATAATCACCTTGTTCCCTGAACTTTTAAAAAGTCCTTTTGAAGCTTCTATTTTAAAACGAGCTATACAATCTAAAAAAGCTAGTGTTTATTTTCATAATTTAAGAGATTTCAGTAATCATAAGCAAAAACAAGTTGATGACTATCCATTTGGAGGTGGAGCTGGAATGGTAATGATGATTCAACCGATTGATCAATGTATTACTTTACTTAAAAATGAACGTGATTATGACGCAATTATTTATATGACGCCTGATGGTCAAACATTAAATCAAAAAAACTCAAATCACTATTCAACTCTTGAAAATATCATCCTTTTATGTGGACATTATAAGGGTGTTGATCAAAGGGTTAGAGACCAATTTATAACTCATGAAATTTCTATTGGAGATTTCGTGCTTTCAGGAGGAGAATTGGCAGCAGCTGTATTTTGTGATAGTATTATTAGATTAATTCCTGGAGTTTTAGGAGACGAATCCTCAGCACTAACCGATAGTTTTCAAGATGATTTACTTGCTCCTCCAATATATACTCGTCCCTCAAACTACAAAGGATGGGAAGTTCCTGAAATCTTAACTTCTGGAAACACACCTAAGGTTGAACAGTGGCGAGAAGAAAAAGCATTAGAGCGTACAAAAGAATTAAGACCTGACCTTCTAAATGAAAGTTAGTGAGATTAATTTCTAAAATCAAAATAGAAGTTGTTTAATTTAAAATAAAGTTTAATTTTGCAGAACTAAAAGAATAACCTCTGACGAAAAACGTGAATGTTGTCTTTCTAAATTTATTATTAATCCAATTATGGAATCGTTAATCAACTTCGTTCAAAACGAATTTATCGAAACAAAAGAATTTCCTGTGTTTGGAGCAGGAGATACTCTAACTGTTTATTACCAAATCCGTGAAGGTGATAAAGTACGTACTCAGTTTTTTAAAGGAGTCGTTATCCAAATTAAAGGAATAGGTTTATCAAAAACATTTACAATCCGGAAAATGTCAGGCACTGTTGGCGTGGAACGTATCTTCCCTCTTAATCTGCCTGCATTAGAAAAAATCGAAGTTAATAAAAAAGGTAAAGTACGTCGTTCACGTATTTACTACTTCAGAGAATTACGTGGTAAAAAAGCACGTATTAAAGAAACTCGATTTTAAATATATTTAAAACCGCCAATTGGCGGTTTTTTTATATCTAGTCCCATACACTAAATTAACTCTACATAATATATTTACTTAAAAATTAAGCTAATGTCAAAAATTAAAGTCGCAAATCCAGTAGTTGAAATAGATGGAGATGAAATGACAAGAATCATTTGGAAATTTATTAAAGATCAATTGATTCTTCCATATTTGGATTTAACAATCGTGTATTATGACTTGTCAGTTACTTCTCGTGACGCTACTGAAGATAAAATAACTATCCAAGCAGCTAATGCAATTAAACTTCATAATGTTGGTATAAAATGTGCAACTATTACACCAGATGAAGACCGTGTGAAGGAGTTTAACCTTTCCAATATGTGGAGATCACCTAATGGAACAATTCGAAATATTGTTGGAGGCACAGTTTTTAGAGAACCGATTATAATGAGTAATGTTCCTAGATATGTACAAGGTTGGACAAAACCCATTTGTATTGGACGTCATGCATTTGGTGATCAATATAAAGCTGCGGATACTGTGACTAACGGAAAAGGTAAATTAACAATGACCTTTACTCCTGATGACGGTGGAACTCCAAAAACATGGGATGTATATCATTTTCAGGAGAATGGAATAGCTATGTCAATGTATAATATAGACAGCTCGATCTATGGATTTGCTCGATCTTGTATGAATAGAGCTTTAAGTAAAGGATGGCCATTATACCTATCTACAAAAAACACAATCCTTAAAGCTTATGACGGTCGTTTTAAAGATATTTTTCAAGAAGTTTTTGAAAATGAATTCAAAATTAAATTTGAAAAAGCAGGCTTAACTTATGAGCACAGACTGATTGATGATATGGTTGCAGCTGTAATGAAATGGAGTGGTGGTTTTGTTTGGGCATGTAAAAATTATGACGGAGATGTTCAATCGGATACTGTAGCACAAGGATTTGGATCCCTTGGCTTAATGACTTCAACACTAATTACTCCAGACGGAAAAACAATGGAAGCTGAAGCAGCACATGGAACTGTAACCAGACATTATCGTCAGCATCAACTCGGAAAAGAAACCTCAACAAATCCAATTGCATCAATTTTTGCATGGACAAGAGGTCTAGCACATAGAGGAAAGCTTGACAAAAACCAAGAGCTTATTGATTTTTGTTTACAACTTGAAAAAGTTTGCATAGAAACTGTCGAAAGCGGTAAAATGACAAAAGATTTAGCTGTTTTAATTCACGCTGACAATTTAGATTCATCTCACTATTTGACAACACAGCAATTTCTTATCGCTCTAAAAGAAAATTTAGATTTTAAATTAAGAAAATAAAATTAATTTTTACTTCAAGTATTAACCTCATAATGTAATTCGTTGTGAGGTTAATTTCTTTAAATTAGTTTAAAATATAATTAATGAGCTTTAAAAAAATAACAGAACAAACCTCAAATCATCAAAATCTAGATCAAAAGAGCGTTGCTGAGCTGTTACTTGGAATCCATCAAGAAGATCAAAATGCAGTAAAAGCTGTTGGTAGAGTTCTTTCTAAAATTGAACTTTTAATTCAAAATATTATTGAGAAGAAAAAGAGTGGAGGAAGATTGTTCTACATTGGAGCTGGCACTAGTGGACGTTTAGGCGTTTTAGATGCATCAGAATGTCCTCCTACCTTTGGAACAAAACCTGAAGAAGTTATTGGAATAATTGCAGGGGGGGATTTAGCTCTGAGAAAATCTATTGAAAATGCAGAAGATGATTCCAATCAAGCATGGAAAGATTTAAATTTATATAACATCAATAAAAATGATTTCGTTATTGGGATTGCTGCTTCTGGAACAACTCCATATGTAGTTTACGGACTTAAGGAATGTCAATCCCATGGTATTCCAACTGGTTGCATTACATGCAATGAAGAAAGTCCCCTGGCTGCAGCTAGTGATTATCCCATAGAAGTAGTTGTAGGTCCTGAATACTTAACTGGCAGCTCCAGAATGAAAGCGGGTACTGTCCAAAAGTTGATTTTAAATATGATTACCACTTCGACTATGATTAAATTAGGTCATATAAGAGGTAATGTAATGATCGATATGAAACTTTCCAACGAAAAATTAGTTGGGCGAGCAGAAAAGATAATTATGGATGAACTAAACGTTTCAAAAGATGAAGCAAAAAATTTACTTAAAAAACACAATAACATCCGTGATTCAATTAAGGCACTAAAAAATGAATAAACTCTTACTACAAAAAGGCCTCAAAAAAATGACAATAGTTCTTTTATGTTGCTTTACAGGACCTGTAATCGTACACCAGGCTTTTAAAAACCAAGAACATCCTTTGTATTTACCAGTATTTATTATTGGAATTATTGTTTTGTTTATTGCTATTTATAATGGTTTCAAAGGAATAAAAGACCTTGTTAATGCTTTACTAGGAGAAAGAAAAAAGCGAAAACTTTGAAAGTGCGTTGTATGGCTCCTTTATACCCCTTATCTTTATAATGTTTTTTATATAAACTATGATCGAAATTCGTTTTCCTGACAAATCAATACGTGCTTATGAAATGGGAATATCAGCACTAGAAATTGCTCAAAGTATAAGTGAAGGATTAGCGCGTAATGTACTCTCGGCTAGGTTTAACGATGAAATTGTTGAAGCCACTACACCACTTAAAGAAAATGGTGATCTTCAACTCTTTACCTGGAATGATCAAGAAGGAAAAACAGCTTTCTGGCATTCTTCTGCACATATTCTCGCACAAGCTCTTTTGGCAATTTATCCAGATTGTAAATTGACAATTGGACCCGCTATTGAAAATGGATTTTATTATGATGCTGATTTTGGTGCTCACAGTTTGACAGAAAATGACTTATCGGAAATTGAAAAGAAATTTTTAGACTTTGCCCGTCAAAAGTTTCCATTTAAAATGCGAAGTGTTTCCAAAAAGAAAGCGCTCAACTATTACAAAGAAAATAATAATCAGTTTAAGACTGAATTAATCGAAAATTTAGAAGATGGGTCCATCACGTTTTGCGATCATGCGGATTTTACAGATTTATGCCGTGGAGGTCATATCCCACACACAGGATTCGTTAAGGCCATAAAGCTAACTAATGTTGCCGGAGCTTACTGGCGTGGAGACGAAACCAAACCTCAATTAACACGTGTTTATGGTATCTCTTTTCCAAAACAAAAAGAACTTACTGAATATCTAGAACTTATTGAGGAAGCCAAAAAAAGAGATCATCGAAAACTAGGTAAAGAATTAGAACTATTTACTTTCTCCAAAAAAGTTGGTCAAGGACTACCGTTGTGGCTTCCTAAAGGAGCTGCACTGAGGGAACGACTTGAAAATTTTCTAAAAAAAGCTCAAGCTAAAGCAGGCTATGAACAAGTTATTACTCCACATATTGGTAATAAAGAACTTTATGTTACATCTGGTCATTATGAAAAATATGGTGCTGACAGTTTTCAACCCATTAACACACCCGCAATAGGAGAAGAGTTTATGTTAAAACCCATGAATTGTCCTCATCATTGTGAAATTTACAAAGCAAAACCCTGGAGTTACCGTGACTTACCTATACGTTACGCAGAATTTGGAACTGTATATCGCTATGAGCAAAGTGGAGAATTACATGGATTAACACGAGTAAGAGGTTTCACTCAAGATGATGCACATATATTCTGTATGCCCAATCAATTAGATGAAGAATTTAAAAAAGTAATAGATCTTGTTCTTTATGTTTTTAGTTCTCTCGGTTTTGAAGATTTTACAGCTCAAGTTTCTTTAAGAGATCCAGAAAAACCAGAAAAATATATTGGATCCAAAGAAAATTGGGAATTGGCAGAAAAAGCTATTTTAAGTGCGGTCAAAGAAAAAAAATTAGATTATGTAGTTGAAACAGGAGAAGCAGCATTTTACGGTCCTAAATTGGATTTTATGGTAAAAGATGCTTTAAAGAGAAAATGGCAATTAGGAACAATACAAGTTGATTACACCCTTCCAGAACGCTTCGAGTTAACATACAAAGGCAGTGATAATAAACTTCATCGGCCGATAATGATTCATCGAGCACCATTTGGAAGTCTTGAACGATTTGTTGCAATACTTCTTGAACACACAGGTGGTAATTTCCCATTATGGCTAATGCCAAATCAAGTAAATATTTTGTGTGTTAGTGAAAAATATAAAAATTACGCTCAAAAAGTTTCAAGTTACTTAGAAAATCACGAAATTCGCGCACTTGTAGATGATCGGAATGAGACTATTGGAAAGAAAATCCGTGAGTCGGAACTAGCCAAAACTCCATATATGATTATCTTGGGAGAGAAAGAAGCGGAAAGTCAAACAATTTCCCTTCGTAAGCATCAAAATGGTGATTTAGGAAGTTTTTCGCTTGAAACAGTAACAGAAATGATAATAAAAGAGATAGAAAGCAGCCAATCAAGCTTTAATTTTTAATTTAAAACTCTAAGACATAGCAATACGTAGAAGAAGAACAAACCGCCCTGGAAGGGTTATTAAAGTAGATCCGCACAAAATCAATAAAAGAATTACTGCACAGGAACTACGCTTAGTTGGTGAAAATGTTGAAATTGGTGTTTACACTTTAGACAAGGCATTGGCTTTGGCTGAATCACTGGAATTAGATTTAGTCGAAATATCTCCTAATGCATCACCTCCCGTATGCAAAATATTAGAATATAAAAAGTTTTTATACGAACAGAAAAAACGCGAAAAGGTTTTAAAAGCAAAAACAAGTAAGATTGTTATCAAAGAAATCCGTTTCGGGCCTAACACAGATGAACACGATTACGAATTTAAAAAGAAGCATGCTGAAAAATTCCTTAAAGAAGGAGCAAAATTAAAAGCTTTTGTTTTTTTTAAGGGACGTTCAATCGTATTTAAAGAACAAGGACAAATATTGTTGCTTCGTTTAGCACAGGATTTAGAAGAAATTGGGAAAGTTGAACAAATGCCTATTTTAGAGGGTAAAAAGATGACCATCTTCATCGCTCCAAAGAAAAAATAAAAAAAGAGTACTCATGCCAAAAATGAAAACAAAGTCAAGTGCTAAAAAACGTTTTAAAATTACTGGAACCGGTAAGATAAAACGAAAGCATGCTTTTAAAAGTCATATATTGACTAAAAAGTCAAAAAAGCGTAAATTGAAATTAACCCATTCTGGTTTAGTTCACGATAGTGATGTAAGGAACATCAAAACACAATTGCGTTTAATGTAAATTAATAAGGTTAAACTTAATTTTAAACCCGAAGTCAGGCTAATAAAAGAGTAGCGATACCGCCTCCTTCAAAAAATAAAAAAAATGCCAAGATCCACAAATTCAGTTGCTTCAAGAGCAAGAAGGAAGAAAATAATAAAACAAGCTAAAGGCTTTTTTGGAAGACGAAAAAATGTTTGGACGGTTGCTAAAAATGCAGTAGATAAAGCAATGCTTTATGCTTATCGTGATCGTAAAACAAAAAAACGTAATTTTAGAGCCCTTTGGATAGCTCGTATCAATGCTGGTGCAAGAATTAACGGAATGTCTTACAGCCAATTTATTGGTAAGGTTAAATCGAATAAAATAGAATTGAATCGCAAGGTTCTTGCTGATCTAGCAATGAACCATCCAGATGCTTTTAAAGCTGTTGTCGATAAGATTAAATAATTTCAAAAACTACCTTAGGGTAGTTTTTTCTTTATAGCTAACCTATAATGAATCTCACAATTTATCACAACCCTAGCTGTTCAAAATCCCGTGAGGCTCTCAATCATCTCATAGACAAGGGATATCAAACAAATGTTGTTCTTTATTTAAAAAATACTTTAAACAAAAAACAGCTACAAAAAATTCTTGTTCAAATTGATATGAATGCAATACAACTTATTCGAAAGAATGAAGATGATTGGAAGTCCATAAAAGACAGAAATGAGTTTTCCGAAAATGAAATACTAGAATTGTTAGTTGCATATCCTAAATTAATTGAACGTCCAATTATAACAAATAAAAATTCAGGTGTTTTAGGGCGTCCCCTAGAAAAACTTATAAATTTTCTAAAAAAAAATAAACCTTAAATGAAATTAATAGTCAAAGAGGTTTAAAATAAATATGAAAAAAACCCTTGCCTTTTTAATTATACTTATTGGATTCACACTATCAGCTCAGCATCCTGGAAATGATAGTAATACAAATTTAAAGAAAATTAAAGTTAGTGGCAAAATACTCGATAATGAAACTAAAGAGCCCTTAGAATACGCAACCATATCATTTTTAAATAAGAAATCTCCTGAAAGAATTCAAGGAGGAATCACCGACAGTAATGGAAATTTTATGATTGAAGTTTCTCCTGACAGCTACTATATTATTTTTGAATATATTGGTTTTAACAAAATAATTATAGAAGATCAATCTATTAAAATTAATAAAAATTTAGGGACTTTTGAGCTAGATATAGATACAGAATCACTTAATGAAATTGAATTAATAGCCGAAAGAACAGAAGTTGAAATTCGTTTAGATAAACGTATTTACAACGTTGGAAAAGACATTACTGTTCGCGGTGGTTCGGTTGCAGATGTTTTAGACAACATACCTTCGGTATCTGTGGATGTAGAGGGAAATGTCTCCTTAAGGGGAAATGAAAATGTTAGAATACTTATTAACGGTAAGCCTTCTGGATTAATAGGATTGTCTGGGCCTCAAGGATTAAGATCTCTTCCGGCAGAATCAATTGAAAAGGTTGAAGTGGTTACTTCTCCTTCTGCACGTTATGGAGCATCAGGAACAGCTGGAATTTTAAATATTATTCTTAAAAAAGATAAATTAGAAGGATTTAATGGATCTGTTGTTTTAAATGCTGGTTTTCCAACCACGTATGGTGGAAATGGATCTTTAAACTGGCGAACAAAAAAAATTAACATCTTTAGTACAATCTCTATTAGAGACTCTGAGTCTAGGGGTAGGGGTATTTTTGAAAGTGAAAATTTTAATCCTTTACTTTTTGTTAATGAAGGTAGAGATTATCAAAGGGCTAGAAAAAGTTTATTTTTCAACTTAGGTGCTGAATACTCTTTTGATAAAAACACTTCATTAACCCTAAGTGGTTTTGTTAGAAAAAGTGATAATGAAAGTAAAAACACTACTGAAATTAAAAATCTTGATAATTTAGGGAATTTAATAGATCGATTTGGACGTTATCAAAATGAAGAAGAATTAGATAACTCACAACAGTTTACTGGAAACTTCACAAAGAAATTTAATGACAATGGCCATGAATTAGTTGTTGAATTTCAAAAAGAAACCAGTACTGAAAGAGAAAGTGATTTAGTAGAAAATACGAGTATATACAATCAAGAATCAAGCACTGACGAAGACCTACAAAGATCACTTATTCAGATTGATTATGTTTGGCCAGTCGATGACAAGACTCAGTTTGAATTAGGATACAGAGGTAATTTTAGTTCCCTAAAGACCAATTACAGTGTGTTTGACATACTATCTACAGGGAAAATACCTAATTTTAATTTAACCAATTACCTCGGGTTTACTCAAAATATTAATGCAGTATACACTCAATTTGGTAAAAAAATTAATGGGTTTTCTTACTTGATGGGTTTAAGAATTGAGAAAACTCATATTGAGATTGATCAAAAAACATCTAATCTTTACAAAGAAAAAGATTATGCAGATTGGTTTCCAACGCTCAACTTGTCTTATGAATTCAATGAAAAAGAAAATATTACTATTGGATATAGTAGAAGAATCAGACGACCAAGATCATGGTCTCTCAATCCTTTTAGGTCATTAACTAGCTTAACCTTTTTCAGACAGGGTAATCCGGATCTAGATCCCTCCTATTCTAATCTTATTGATTTTGGTTACTTAAAACGTTGGACTAAGTTTACATTTAATGGATCTATTTATTATCAAAAAGCCACACAAGTAATTGAGCGTATAACGGAATCGACAGGAGAATTAGTTGCGGTCAGTTTAGATCCATTAATTGAATTACCTCAATTTAGATCAACTTCAGTCAATTTATCAAAAAATATAAGAACAGGTACTGAATTTACTTTAACCTACAACCCCAAAAGACAAGTACGTATAAGCAGTAACTTTAATGTTTTTAACTCCGAAACAATTGGCTCATACAACGGTTTAAGTTTTGACAGAGAAATTGTAAGTTGGTTTGTTCGAATCAATAGTAGCTTTCCCTTAGCATTAGGGTTAAATGCACAATTAAGAGGGTATTATAGAGGTCCCAGAGCAAATGCTCAAACCAAATCAAAAGGTGTATTTACTATGTCAGGAGCTATTAATAAATCTTTACTGAAAAAGAAGGCTACACTCTCTTTTAGAGCAAGTGACATTTTTAATTCCGGAATAAGAAAAAGTACAACTGAGACGATTGAATTTATAAACTACAGCGAATTTCAATGGAGACAACCTACTTTTATATTTACATTCACCTATCGAATAAATGAAAGAAAAAATAATCGCAAAAATTACACTCAAGATAAAGGAAATGATTCACCTGAATTTTAATCACAAAAAAAAGACCTGTAAAAGGCCTATTTTTCATTTCTTTTGTTCTTCTATTATTTTTTTACCTCTACCGTGTTTTAGATATTCCCTAAGAGCCCCAATCAACCAATAAGGAATAACAAAAGTTAATAAAAAAATCATTAACCAAAAACCTATTGTTATGATGGTTAAAAAAGAAAGAAATCCTAAATATTGATCAAATTCAAACATGGTTTTGTTTATTTACTCAAAAATAGACATTTTTTCTTTTAAATATTTTTGTTGAATAATATTTTCATTCAGTTTTTAATAAAATATCACTAAAATTAAAATGGGTTACTAATAAACCTAGTATTTTTGTATAAAATCATTGAGAATGGAATATCGAATTGAAAAAGACACCCTCGGAGAAGTTAAAGTTCCTAAAAGTGTTTATTGGGGAGCACAAACTGAACGTTCACGTAAAAACTTTAAAATTGGAGCTCCTGCTTCCATGCCAATAGAAATAGTTTACGGATTTGCTTATTTAAAAAAAGCTGCTGCCTACACCAATTGTGAACTTGGAGTTTTAGAGAAAAGCAAAAGAGATTTAATCTCTCAAGTATGTGATGAAATTTTAGCAGGGAAACATGATGATCAGTTTCCGCTTGTCGTTTGGCAAACTGGTTCTGGGACGCAAAGTAATATGAATATTAACGAAGTTATTGCTAACCGTGCACATGTACTTTCAGGAAATACTTTAGGTGATGGTAAAAATACATTAACGCCTAATGACGACGTAAACAAATCACAATCTTCTAATGATACGTTCCCAACAGGAATGCATATTGCTGCTTATAAAAAAGTAGTAGAAATTACTCTTCCTGGAATAAAAAAACTACGTGATACTTTAGCTACTAAATCTGAAGCGTTTAAAAAAGTAGTAAAAATTGGTCGTACCCACTTAATGGACGCAACTCCTCTGACTCTAGGACAAGAGTTTTCTGGTTATGTCTCTCAATTAGATCACGGAATTAAAGCTTTAAACAATACTTTAGAACATCTTTCAGAAATTGCCTTAGGAGGAACTGCAGTTGGAACAGGAATCAATTCACCCAAAGGATACTCCAAAAAAGTTGCTTTATATATAAAAGAGTTTACAAAGCTTCCATTTATAACAGCACACAACAAATTTGAAGCTCTTGCGGCTCATGACGCTATAGTAGAAACCCACGGTGCCCTGAAACAATTAGCTGTATCATTAAACAAAATTGCTAATGATATTCGTATGATGGCCTCTGGACCACGCTCTGGAATTGGTGAGATTGAACTGCCTATTAATGAGCCTGGAAGCTCTATTATGCCTGGAAAAGTGAATCCAACTCAATGTGAAGCTCTTACAATGGTTTGTGCTCAAGTTATGGGAAATGATGTTGCAATAACTATTGGAGGGACTCAAGGACATTATGAGTTAAATGTTTTTAAACCTCTTATGGCTGTAAATATTTTACAATCTGCACAACTAATTGGTGATGCTTGTGAGAGTTTTTCTGTCAATTGCGTAAATGGGATTATCCCCAACCAAAAAAGAATTGACGAATTACTTAACAATTCTTTAATGTTGGTTACAGCATTAAATACAAAAATTGGCTATTACAAATCTGCAGAAATAGCAAATAAAGCTCATTTAGAAGGTGTTACTCTAAAAGAAGCTAGCCTAGCTCTAGGTTATTTAACTGAAGTAGAATTTGACAACTGGGTTCGCCCAACAGAAATGACAGGAGATGCTTAATTTTATTCCTTTTGAAGATATACATGCTCAAACATTTAAGGATTTAAATATTGAATGGTTGGAAGCTTTTTTTGTTGTAGAACCATACGATGAATTGATTTTGAGTAATCCGGAAACTGAAATCATTAACAAGAATGGTTTTATTTTCATGACCGAAAATGAAAATGGAATCATCGGAACCTTTGCTTTTTTAAAAAAGGGTGAAGGATTGTTTGAATTCAGTAAAATGGCAGTTATTCCCAACGAAAGAGGTAAAGGATATGGAAATCAAATTATGCAATTTGCGATTCATTTTGCAGAACAACATAAATGGGAAAAAATAATTCTTTATTCTAGTACTATTCTTGAAAATTCCATATATCTGTATCGAAAATATGGTTTTACTGAAATTCCTATTGAACAAGATGCACAGTATGCGCGTGGAAATATAAAAATGAAGTTAAACCTATAACTTTACTCATTTCATTATTTAAAAAATCTATTTTAATCACGAGTTAACTTTCTGTACTGAATTCTTTTTGGAATAATGTCGCCTCCTAATCGTTTTTTCTTATTTTCCTCATAATCGGAGAAAGAACCTTCAAAAAAATATACTTGAGAATCACCTTCAAAAGCTAAAATATGTGTACATATACGATCCAAAAACCAACGGTCGTGTGAAATAACGACAGCACAACCTGCAAAGCTTTCCAGTCCCTCTTCAAGAGCGCGAAGTGTATTTATATCCAAATCATTTGTTGGCTCATCTAAAAGCAACACATTTCCCTCTTCTTTCAAAGTCATTGCCAAATGCAATCTATTTCGTTGTCCTCCAGAAAGAGTAGATACTTTTTTATTTTGCTCGTTTCCACTAAAATTAAAACGACTTAAAAAAGCTCTTGAATTTACTTGTTGACCGCCTAGCATGATAAGATCTTGTTCATTTGAAAAGTTTTGCCAAATAGATTTTTCAGGATCAATATTACTGTGTGCTTGATCAACATAAGCCAACTTAACTGTTTCACCCACTTTAAATTTTCCTCCATCAGGAGTTTCTTCACCCATAATCATTCTAAAAACTGTTGATTTTCCTGCACCATTAGGTCCAATTACTCCTACGATTCCTGCCTGAGGAAGAGTAAAATTCAAATCATCATAAAGTAATTTTTCGCCAAAAGATTTAGCAACACTTTCAGCTTCAATAACATTAGTTCCCAAGCGAGGACCATTAGGGATGAAGATTTCTAATTTTTCGTCATTTTTTTTCTGATCTTGGCTCATCAATTTATCATAATTTGATAAACGAGCTTTTTGCTTAGTCTGTCTTCCTTTTGGGGACATTCGAACCCATTCTAATTCTCTTTCTAAAGTTTTTTGACGCTTTGAAGCTTGCTTTTGTTCTTGCGACAAACGTTTTGCTTTTTGATCTAACCAAGAGGAATAATTTCCCTTCCAAGGAATTCCTTCTCCACGGTCCAATTCTAAAATCCAACCAGCTACATTATCTAAGAAATAACGGTCATGTGTTACTGCAATTACAGTACCTTGATATTGTGCTAAATGATGTTCCAACCAATGAACTGATTCTGCATCGAGATGATTAGTAGGCTCATCTAATAAAAGTATATCTGGTTTTTGAAGTAATAAGCGACATAGTGCTACCCTTCTTCGTTCTCCTCCAGAAAGGACACCTATTTTTTGATCTCCTTGTGGGGTTCTGAGAGCATCCATAGCAATTTCTAGCTGAGTATCTAACTCCCAAGCGTTGGTAGCATCTATTTGATCTTGTAATTTTGCTTGTCGATCCATTAATTTTTGCATCCTGTCTGCATCTTCATAGACTTCAGGTAAAGCAAATTGATCATTAATACTGTTGTATTCTTCTAAAATTGCAACCGTAGCTGACGCGCCTTCTTTGACTACCTCCAGAACAGTTTTATCGTCATCTAATTGAGGTTCTTGTTCTAAATAACCTACGTTATAATCACTAGAAAAGACAACATCACCTTGAAAAGTCTTGTCAAGGCCTGCAATGATCTTAAGGAGTGTTGATTTACCAGATCCATTAAGTCCTAAAATTCCAATCTTAGCTCCGTAAAAAAAGCTGAGATAAATATTTTTAAGTACAGGTTGGTTTAAACTAGGGTAAGTTTTGGAGACCCCATTCATTGAAAAAATCACCTTCTTATCATCTGCCATAACTTATATCCTACCCCTTAAAGCGTTAAAGGCCCATGCAATAGCATAAAATCCAATACCCACAACAGAAAATCCTATTGTGTATTCTGGATAAATAAATACACCTATTAAAATTAAAGCACTTCCTAGAACTGCTAACATTAAAGCAGCATATCCAACAATTTTATTTTTATTTAAGCTCATATTTTATATCTGGAATTAGCAAATATCCAACTTTTATTTAAAACCTTCCCTATAGAAATTAGTACATTCGTAAATCGTATTATTATTATGAAATTAGAAAACGAAATCAATAAAGATGCAATAAAAATTGCATGGGCAGCACTCCAAGATCGTGTTCGTAAAAATAAATTAGGTGGTGGTAAATCTCGTCTTAAAAAACTAGAAAAACAGGGAAAACTTTCTGCACGTCAACGCATTAACTTATTGGTAGATGATCCAAAAAACATATTTGAAATCGGTTCATTAGCAGCTGAAAATATGTATAAAAATCATGGTGGTTGCCCATCTGCTGGAGTAGTAGTTGTTGTGAGTAAGATTTCAGGAAAACATTGCGTTATTGTAGCAAATGATGCTACAGTAAAAGCAGGAGCTTGGTTTCCTATGACTGCAAAAAAAAATCTTCGAGCTCAAGAAATTTCTATGGAGAACAGAATTCCTATTATTTATTTAGTTGATAGTGCTGGAATATATCTCCCTTTACAAGATCAAATTTTTGCAGATAAAGAAGATTTTGGCCGTATTTTTAGAAATAATGCTAAAATGAGTAGCATGGGTATCGTTCAAATTGCTGCTATTATGGGAAGTTGTGTTGCTGGTGGAGCTTACTTACCTATCATGTCTGACGAGGCTATTATTGTTGAAAACACAGGAAGTATTTTTCTTGCTGGTAGCTATTTAGTTAAGGCTGCTATTGGCGAAGATGTTGATAATGAATTTTTAGGTGGCGCAGATATACATAGTAGTATTAGTGGAGTTACCGATTATAAAGTAGAAGATGATCCAGCCGCTCTAAAAAAAATCAGAAGCTTGATAGAGAAAATGGGAAGTCAAAAAAAGGCTGGCCTTCAACGAACACAAAGTATTAATCCAATTCTTGATGTAAATGAAATTTATGGAATTTTACCTAAACAAAGAAATCAACCATATGATACATATAATATTCTAAATCATTTAGTTGATGCCGATTCTATGGATGAATATAAAAAAGAATACGGACAGACACTGATTACGACTTATGCAAAAATTGATGGATGGTCAGTAGGTATAATTGCAAATCAAAGGAAGGTTGTAAAGAGTAAAACTGGAGAAATGCAATTTGGTGGAGTTATTTACGGAGATTCTGCTGATAAGGCTACTCGATTTATTGCAAATTGTAACCAACGTAACATTCCACTAGTTTTTTTGCAAGATGTAACCGGGTTTATGGTAGGAAGTAAAGCAGAGCACGGAGGTATCATTAAAGATGGTGCTAAAATGGTAAATGCTGTTGCTAATTCTGTAGTTCCTAAATTTACCATCATAATGGGTAACTCATTTGGTGCAGGAAATTATGCTATGTGTGGAAAAGCATACGATCCAAGGCTTATATTAGCTTGGCCAACTGCTAAAATTGCTGTAATGGGTGGCTCCCAAGCAGCTAACGTTTTATTACAAATCGAAAAATCATCTTCAAAAAAATCAGGCAAACTTCTAGATAAAGAAAAAGAATCTAAGCTTCTCAAAAAAATTCAATCTAATTATGAAGAAAAAACAGAAGTGCTTTATGCTGCCTCTCAACTTTGGGTAGATGAAGTCATTGATCCCGCTAAAACAAGATCTTGGATAAGCATAGGAATAGAAATTGCTAACAATTCTCCCATTCTAGAAAAATTTAATATGGGTATTTTACAGGTCTAAAACTCTATTAGGCGTTTGTTCTAAAGTCTGTTTTCGTTTTAACTTACCACTAAGGGTTTCTATGAAATTTTTGAAAAAAAATATTTTCTTAGGAAACTCATAAGAAGTCAAAGAATCACATAATTTAAGTTTATCGATAATAACTTCAGTATCAATTTTATATGACTCAAGGACAACTAAAATCAATTTTTGACCTAATTCAGAATCAGCTATACTAGCAATAAAATAATCAAATGGCAATACTGTAGAAAGTTTATGTTCCAACTGTTCGGGATTTATTTTAACTCCTCCAGAATTAATCACATTGTCAACTCTACCAATTAATCGAAAGCTATTTTGTCCAAATAATTCAATCTCATCATTGGTTATTAAATTATCTACATTCAATTGAGGGGCATTTACAGTCAAACATCCACGTTTATCTTGATCTATTGATATATTAGGTAAACACTTAAACTTAAAAGAATTTTCCCTAATAGATCTAACAGCAATGTGCGATAGTGTTTCTGTCATACCATAGGTTTCAAAAGCATTTACCTTTTTTTTTATTAATGCCTCATGTAAAGTATTGGAAATAAAAGATCCTCCAATAATTAGCTTTTTAATTTGATTCATTTTAGATAAAGAATGAAATGCTTGCATTGGAGTCATAGCAACAAAATCATAGATTTTATTGTTTTTATAAAATGGGTTTTTTGAGGGAGAAACTAAATCTAAAGAAAGTCCTAAAATAATTGCTCGAATCATCATCATTTTACCAGCAATAAAACATACAGGAAGACAATGAAGGGCTTTATCACCTTTTGAAACATTAAAAAAATCTCCAGTAGCAATGGCGCTATTAACAAGTGCTTGCTTTTTAAACAAAATACGTTTAGGCGTTGCAGTAGTTCCTGAAGTTTCAATATAAATTATTTCAGAAGAATCTAACCAATCCATTAAAAAGTCGCCCATAAATTTTTCATGGTGATCTCCTTCTTTAATAAAACTATGTGCTACTTCTTTAAGACTATTCCGATTATAGTTATAACCATTCAATAGAAATCGATTATGAACTTTTGTGTAAACAGGAGATTTCATATTAAATTTTAGCAATTAATTTATTTTTCCAGTTTGACCAATTATATTTTTTAGACATTAAATACAAAAATCCTGGATATAAAATAAATATTGAAATTATTAATTCAAAACCTAAAGAGGGTTCGGAAACATCTATCAAAATAGATTCTGTTTGAAATGCAGACCAAGAGGAAGTAACCAACAAAGCAGTTATTAAATTGTTTGCAGCGTGAAAACCTAAAGCCAATTCTATCCCTTCATCCATAAGAGTTATAATACCCAAAAACAAGCCTGTTCCAATGTAATATACTAAAATTCCGTATCCTAATTTTTCTACTTCTGGGTTAAATAAATGCAAAAAACCAAAAATAAACGATGTCATAATTAGAGGTGCCCAATGATTATGAAATAACTTTCCAAAGCCTTGCATTAAATAACCTCTAAAAATATATTCTTCCAAACTAGTTTGTACTGGGATTAAAAGAACTGCTATAACAAAAAGAATAATGAAATTCTTAAAATTAAAATTCCATTCATAAAATTCAGGAGTAAGAAGATAATTTCCAAAAATAAAAACAACACTTACCCCTGCCCAGATAGTAAATGTGAAAATAATACGATTCCAGTCTATTTTTTCACGTATCGTTGTAATACTCTTTAAAGATCTTCTGTGTAATTTTTTAATTACTAACCATAAACCTACAAAACCTACTAAAAAAGGAAAAAGTAATAAAAAGAGTTGTAGGTTTTTATCCAGACTTCGAAGTAATTCCATGGGGTTTCCAACAGAATTTGAAGAAATTCCATTTTCAATCATAAAATAAGTGAGTGGTAATTGACCTATAACGTTAAAAATAATAATTATGAAAGATCCTAAAAGGTAAGTCCAGAAGGGCTCTTTGGAAGAAATAGCTGTCTTTAAAAACATAAATTAAAAAAATTTATCCCAAGGTATTGAATTATCTATCCTTAGACAACCATGTCTAATTATCAAAGGAGATTCAATATTGTTTTTAAAAAGAGAGCCCGTACCCAGTCCTTGTGGTAAATTTATATTCTTTTTGAAGACCCATTGTGCTATTGCATTCAAGCCAACATTACTTTCTAAAGCGCTAGTAACCCACCAATTAATCCCATAGCCCTGAGCGAGATCAATCCATTGGTCTGAATTCTTAAAACCACCTAACAAACTTGGCTTTAATATTAAATACTGAGGTCTAATTTGATCTAATAAATTTTGTTTTTCTATTAATGAAAATCGACCAATTAATTCCTCGTCTAATGCAATAGGTACTGGACTTTTTTTGCATAAATCAGCCATTTCTTTCCACTGATTGACTTGAATCGGCTGCTCAATGGAATGAACATCATAATTGCTTAATCGCTGTAATTTACTTAAAGCTTCTTCATGATGAAATGCTCCATTTGCATCCACACGAATATTAATGTCACTTACTTTAAATCGTTTCCTCAATTTAGCAATTAAATCTAATTCTTGATCAAACTGAATAGAGCCAATTTTTATTTTTATGCAATTAAAGCCTCTATTTAACAAATCATTAATTTGCTCACTCATAAAGTTATATGAGCCCATCCAAACTAATCCATTAACTGAAATTCCTTCTTTTCCTCTAGTGAAGTCAGAAGGGAAAATATTGAACGAATCTTCAGAAGACAATCCTAGTTTTGCAGTTTCATATCCCATTTGAATGGCAGGCCAGTAAGACAAATTAGGCAATGGTAATTCCATATTTATAGCAAGACATAATTGCTCTAAATGATTTTCAAAATCCTGATGATCATCATAGCTTAATCCTTTAAGTATACTGCATTCACCTATACCTATATTTGCTCCATCATTAAGTGTTAAAAACCAACTATTCTTAGAGGTTAAAACACCTCTAGAGGTTCCACTTGGAAGTTTAAATTGAAGGTTGTGTTTTTTAAATTTCGCTTGCATTAACCTATCAAATAGGTTACAAATATAAGAATCGAAAATAAAAAGATTGATAAAGCCAGTTTTTTTAACTCTGGATCCAACTTTTTAGGATCTTTATTTTTAAACACTTTCCAAAAATGCAATAACAAAGGAATTAAGGCAATAAAAGGCAGCCAGAAAAATTTATTTGATCCTGATAAACAAACGTAAACAATAATTACAATAGAAAATATTAATAAAGTTAAATGGTAAAACTTAGAGTTTGATTTTCCCATAAGCACAACAAGAGTGTTTTTTCCAACTAAAGCATCACTTTGCCGATCACGCATATTATTCAAATTCAAAACACCTACTGATAAAAAACCAAGAGCAATTGACAAATAGAATACATTTTCTGAAAGATTTTTTAATTGTATAAAATAACTTCCCAAAACGCTTAAGCAACCAAAAAACAAAAATACAAAGAGATCTCCAAGACCGTGATAACCATACGCTTTTTTACCGACTGTATATGAAATTGCAGCCCATACACTCAAACCACTAAATCCTAAAAAAATTAATAGATATAGAGGTGAATTAGATCCAAAGGCAATACCAACAGTTATGATTGATAGTAATAATGAAATTATTGAGGTAATTAAAATCGCATTTTTCATCTTGTTACGAGACAGAAGTCCTTGTTGTAAAACACGCTTAGGTCCAACACGATTAATATTATCTGTTCCCTTTAACCAATCTCCATAATCATTTGCAAAATTGGAAATGATTTGAAAAGCGATAGCGGTTAACAACATTAAAATAAATAATAAAATTGAAAAATCAGGATGTCTTAAACAAAGGGCATTACCAACAATAATACCAGATACCGACAAAGGAAGTGTTCTTAATCGAGCAGCTTCAAGCCAAATACTAAAAGAATTTTTCAATATAATTACTATGGGAATTTAGGGAATTTCTTAAAATTAGGAGGCCTTTTTTCTAAAAAGGCTTGTTTTCCTTCTTGGGCTTCTTCCATTAAATAATACATCATTGTAGCGTCTCCAGCCAACTGCATCAATCCATGTTGTCCATCCAATTCTGCGTTTAGACTTCTTTTAATCATTCGAAGAGCTAATGGACTTCGCTCTTGCATAATACTACACCAATTCATCACCGTGCCCTCTAATTCATCTAAAGGGACAACTTTATTAACCATTCCCATATCCTCAGCCTCTTTTGCAGAGTATTGCTTACATAAGAACCATATTTCTCTTGCTTTTTTTTGACCAACATGTCTAGCCAAATATGACGATCCAAAACCACCATCAAAACTACCAACTTTGGGGCCAGTTTGACCGAAAGTAGCATTCTCACTTGCTATTGTCAAATCACAAACTACATGTAACACATGTCCTCCTCCAATGGCAAAGCCATTAACCATCGCAATCACAGGTTTAGGTAATTCACGAATTCTTTTATGTAAATCCAATACGTTAAGACGAGGAACTCCATCCTTTCCAACATAGCCACCAACACCTTTAACATTTTGATCACCACCACTACAAAAGGCTTTGTCACCTGTGCCTGTAAAAACTACTACATCTATATCATTACGCTCACGACAAATCTCCATAGCCTCAATCATTTGACTATTTGTTTCTGGACGAAAAGCATTATAAACTTCAGGTCTATTAATTGTTATTTTGGCTACACCTTCACAAAATTCAAAAAGAATATCACTATATGCCTTAATAGATGTCCAAATTCTCATAGTATTTTTTTTTGTAAAAATACAGATTAATTAATAAGAGAAAAAGTTAAGTTAGTAATGCTTTTAGATCATTTTTTTGATTATTATGACTTTTATAAACCAAATCACTATAGTTAGTGTTGATCAGCCATTGCCTTAAAATAAGCTAATATGATTTTATCATTTATTTTTCGAGGAGTATGGATTTCTAAAATCCTAGGACGATCAGAAACCTTGAAAAAAGATCTTAATTTAAGGTTTAATCCAAAAAGAGAACTGGCTGTGGCATAATTAAAACCAAGTGCCTTAGCCATTTGTTTAGCATTTCGCTTGTGTACCGTTTCAAAATAAGTGTCGTATTTAGGTGTATCTTTTTCACCAGGTAAAATTCTAAAAATTCCACCTCCAGAATTATTTATAAGAAGAATTCTAAAATTTTTGGGGATATAATTGTTCCATAAACCGTTAATATCATAAAAAAAACTTAAATCACCTGAAATTAAAACGGTGGGTTGATTTGAAATTTGAGCTGCACCAACTGCAGTCGATGTGCTTCCATCAATACCACTTGTTCCTCGATTACAAAAAACTGATGTGTTTTTAGGTAAATTAAATAATTGTGAATAACGAATCGTAGAGCTATTTGCTAATTGCAAGTGAGTATTTTGAGGTAATTTAGACAATATCATTTCAAAGACTTTTAAATCTGAAAAATCTTGGCGTCTTAACCATTCTTGTCCTCTTTGTTTAAACACATTGTAATATTTTAAAACCTCAGCTTCATAAAACCCTTCAACTGAGCCTTTATCAATGTATAGGTTTTTCAGAAAAGCATTTGCTGAAATTCTAATATGCTCGCTCAAACAGTAATATGTATTATAAGCTTTTTTTGAGTCCACATGCCAATGCGCTTTTGGGGTGTAGATTCTTAAAAAAGATTTTATTTTTTTAGACACAACCATCCCCCCAAGAGTAATAAGAATATTAGGTTTTAAACTATTTCTTATTTCTTTGGTTAACATTTCCAAAGGAGCCATTAGACTATCTATGGAATTAATCGAGTTAGTATGATATAAATTTGAGGTTGTTTCTGTTAAAACAATAACGGTTGGATCTTTACACAGGCTATTAAAGATTTTTTTTTCAATGCTATCTGGAGCTAAAACTCCTACTAAAACCATTTTACGTTGTTCAAAGTGCCATTTTTCTTTAAACTTATCTAAATCCTTTTTATGCAATATTTTTTTAATAATTTGACTATTAGGTAAGTCAAAATCGATAGGAATACTTGTCATGCCATATAAAGGTTCTTCCATAGGTATATTCAAATGAACTGGTCCACTTTTATGAAGAGCAAAATCTAAAATCCTTACAATTTCATTTACGTTCTTTTGTTGTAAGTTTAATTGTTGAATTTTGATTTGTTCATTAGTACTATTCTGGTCAATTTCTTTTTGTAGTGGGTTTTTTAAAAGTGTCTCATAACTATGAGAAATATCCGGTTTTAAATAAGCCGCTCCCTCTAAATGAGGCTCAAAGACACCTGTCTGACGAATAGTTTGTCCGTCTCCGATATCTACTTGATGAGGCATTCGATCAGCAGAAAGTACCACCAAGGGAATATCGCTATAATAGGCTTCAGCAATAGCAGGATAATAATTCAACAAGGCAGATCCTGAAGTACAAACTAGAGCTACTGGTTTTTTTAGCTGTTGTGCTATACCAAGAGCAAAGAAAGCCGCAGAGCGTTCGTCAATAATGCTATAGGTTGTAAAGAATTCATCCTCAACAAATCCGTTTGTCAAAGGAGCATTTCGAGAACCAGCAGATATAATAACATGTTTAATTCCTTTAATTGCACAAAGTCTGACAATGGTTTGGGCTATAGGAATTGAAGGATAACTTTTAGTTTTTTTTAACATGTTCAACAAAAGTACAAAAGGTAGGGCATTAAGAAAATATAATTTCTTAAAAGGTTTGTCGGAGGGTATGTGTTTTGATTTGAGTTTCTTCCCATTCTTTTACAGGATCACTTTCTTCAGTAATACCAGCACCTACATAAAGGATTACCTCATTATTAAACCACTCCATACATCTAAGATTTACAAATATATGAGTCCTGTTTTTACTATTAGGTCCTAAATAACCAGTGTAATATTTTCGATCATAGCCTTCGTTTTCTTTTAAGAAATTTAATGCAGATACTTTAGGCAATCCTCCCACAGCAGGTGTTGGATGTAAATAATTCAAAAGTTTAATTTTATCAAAATCAGAGCAAGTATTTACTTTAAAATAAGAACACAAGTGAACTAAATTTCCCGCACGATGGGAAATTGGATTTGACTCTTTAATAAATGTTTTAGGAAAAATTTTATTCAAATCTAAACGAACTTGATTACAAACTAATGCTTGTTCCTTTTTTTCTTTGTTTGACCAATCTATAGATTTACCTATACCATAGTTTTGAGTTGCTGCTAAGGCCATAGTCTTTAAAATTCCTTCTTGGTGATTGATCAAAATTTCAGGTGTGGCTCCAATCCAAGTACCCACTTTGGGATGATGAAAATAATAGACCATAGCACTTGGATACAAATACAATGCGTTTAAAAAAATATCCTGTGGAATTGTTTTTTGAGCTACCTTTTCCATTCTTGAAACAACTACCTTTTCTAATGAAGTTTCTTTTATTTTCTTTTTAGCCCTTTTAACCAAGTTTATGAAATCTTTTTTATTAAGAAAACTACTTTTAGGTTTTGAATTTATATATGAAGGAGGAGGATTAAATGACTCAAAAAAATAGGACGTTTTGTTTATTGAAGGAATATAAATAATCGGAGAATTTTCTTTGTGAGGAGCAAAAACAAATCCTGAGTTTTTTAAATCAAAGTTGTGAAATAAAGTATCATCATCTTGCCAGTAGTGTTCTATGTTTTTTGTATTAGGCAGTCTAAAAAAAACAAAAGGATGCGTGTTACTGGAATATGAATTTAATGAATCAACAAGCGATGACGTATTCATTATTTAATAGGGCGTGAAAAAGTGGTCAATTTACATAATGAAATCAAATCATCATTATCATCAGTTACACGAATTTCCCATAACTGAATATTACGACCATTATGAATAGGTTTTGCGATCGCATAAACAAAACCAGATTTAGCACTTTTTAAATGATTACAAGAAATCTCAATACCTCGTACTAAAATATTGGGATCCTTATTTAGGATAAAAACAGCTGCACTTCCAACACTTTCTGCTAGGGCTGCTGTAGCTCCTCCGTGCAAAACTCCATCTGGCTGATAAACAGTTTTATTAATTGGCATTTTTGCTTTTAAAAAATCCTCTCCAACATCAATAAATTCGATTGAAAGAGTTTCCATTAATGTATTTTTATTTACACTATTGGCAGCAACTAAAATCTGTTCTTTTGTCATTGTATAAAAATAAAAAAACCTTCTGTCTTTTTATTAAACAGAAGGTTTTTTTAATTAAGAAAAAAATTAATCTTCCTTTACTTCTTCAAAATCAACATCTTGCACATCGTCACCACCAGAAGCTCCTTCAGTTGACTTATTAGGTTGATCTCCTCCAGCTCCTCCAGCTCCTCCAGCTTCTGCTTGTGCTTTATACATTTCTTCTGATGCATTTTTCCAAGCTTCATTGATAGTTTCTAGTGCTTTATCAATCGCTTCATGATCTTTCGACTCATGAGCTTTTTTCAAATCTTCAAGTGCAGCTTCAATTGGTGCCTTTTTATCATCTGAAAGTTTTTCGCCAAACTCAGACAATTGTTTTTCAGTTTGAAAAATCATTTGATCAGCACTATTTAATTTATCCACACCTTCTTTTGCTTTCTTATCAGCATCAGCATTTGCTTCCGCTTCTTTTTTCATTTTATCAATTTCTTCTTCAGTTAATCCGGATGAAGCTTCAATACGAATATCCTGAGATTTATTAGTAGCTTTATCTAAAGCACTTACCTTAATAATTCCGTTAGCATCAATATCAAAAGTTACTTCAATCTGAGGTGTACCACGTTGTGCTGGTGGAATACCGTCCAGATGAAATCTTCCAATGGTTTTATTGTCTGAGGCCATTGAACGTTCACCTTGGATTACATGAATTTCAACAGATGGCTGGTTATCAGCTGCAGTTGAAAATACTTGAGATTTTTTAGTTGGAATTGTCGTATTTGACTCAATTAATTTTGTCATAACACCACCCATTGTCTCAATACCTAAAGAAAGTGGAGTTACGTCTAATAAAAGTACATCTTTTACATCTCCAGTTAAAACACCTCCTTGAATAGCAGCACCAACTGCTACTACCTCATCTGGATTTACTCCTTTTGAAGGTTTTTTACCAAAAAACTTCTCTACTTCTGACTGAATAACTGGAATACGTGTTGAACCTCCAACTAAGATAACTTCGTCAACATCTGAGGTAGATAAGCCTGCATCTTTTAATGCCTTTTTAACAGGAGCCATTGAACGTTTAACCAAATCGTCTGCTAATTGTTCAAAGTTAGCTCTTGTTAATGAAGTAACTAAGTGTTTTGGACCTGAATCTGTTGCAGTTACGTAAGGCAAATTGATTTCTGTTTGAGTAGAAGATGATAATTCAATTTTCGCTTTCTCAGCAGCCTCTTTTAATCTTTGTAGAGCCATAGGGTCTTTTCGTAAATCAATTGATTCATCCGCTATAAATTTCTCTGCTAGAAAGTCAATTATAACCTGATCAAAATCATCACCACCCAAGTGAGTATCTCCGTTAGTAGATAATACCTCAAAAACTCCATCTCCTAATTCAAGTATCGATATATCAAAAGTTCCTCCACCCAGGTCATAAACCGCTATTTTTTTATCAGAACCTCCTTTATCCATTCCATAGGCTAATGCCGCAGCAGTTGGCTCATTAATAATACGCTGAACCTTGAGACCTGCAATTTCTCCAGCTTCTTTCGTTGCTTGACGCTGTGAATCGTTGAAATAAGCAGGAACAGTAATAACAGCCTCAGTCACGTCATGACCTAGATAATCTTCAGCTGTTTTTTTCATTTTCTGAAGGGTCATTGCAGATAATTCTTGAGGACTATACAAACGCGCATCAATATCGACACGCGGAGTGTCGTTATCTCCCTTTACTACTTTGTATGCAACAGTTGATGTATCTTTTTTGGATTCAGAAAATTTATTACCCATAAATCGTTTTATTGAGGCAATAGTTTTTGTAGGGTTTGTAACTGCTTGACGTTTTGCCGGGTCTCCGACTTTGATTTCTCCACCTTCAACAAATGCAATTACAGAAGGTGTAGTTCTTTTTCCTTCTGAATTCGGAATGACTACGGGTTCATTTCCTTCCATTACAGAAACACATGAATTGGTAGTTCCTAAATCAATTCCAATAATTTTACTCATGAATAATTTTTTAAATTTTTAAATTAAGGGCAAGCATTGTGCCATTATCATTTAACTGACAGCTTGACACTTTTTGAAAATGAAATCAATTATTAAATGGTTTAGTTGACACTATTAATAAAACATAGTATTTTTACAGAAAATGTTACGATGATCAAATCAAATTATACGCGTATCACAACCAAAACTCTTCAAGAGATGAAATTTAATGGTGAAAAAATTGCTATGTTAACCGCTTATGACTTTACTCTTGCTGGAATTATTGATCAGGCAGGGATTGATATAATTTTAGTAGGTGACTCTGCATCTAATGTAATGGCAGGTCATGAAACAACCCTTCCAATAACCCTAGATCAAATGATATACCATGCAAGTAGCGTAGTAAGATCTGTTCAAAGAGCCTTAGTCGTAGTTGATTTACCCTTTGGAACTTACCAAGCAGACTCAAAAGAAGCTTTACGATCTGCTATTAGAATAATGAAAGAATCAGGTGCACATGCCGTAAAACTTGAAGGTGGAAAAGAAGTTAAAGATTCGATTGAACGTATTCTTAAAGCTGGTATTCCGGTCATGGGACATTTAGGATTAACACCCCAATCCATATATAAATTTGGATCTTATACTGTTAGAGCAAAAGAGGAAGAAGAAGCAGCTCAATTGATCGAAGATGCTGAGTTACTTCAAGGGATAGGATGCTTTGGAATTGTTCTAGAAAAAATCCCAGCAGACCTTGCTGCTAATGTTGCTGCAAAAATAAAAATTCCCGTAATTGGCATTGGAGCAGGTAACAAAGTTGATGGGCAGGTATTAGTTTTACACGACATGTTGGGCATGAGTAAAACCTTTAGTCCACGTTTTTTACGTCGTTATTTAGATTTAAATAAAAATATAAGTAAAGCAGTTGAGTCTTACACAATAGACGTCAAATCAGGTGATTTTCCTAATAATAAAG
Source organism: uncultured Flavobacteriaceae bacterium (assembly GCA_913020075.1). Lineage (GTDB taxonomy): Bacteria > Bacteroidota > Bacteroidia > Flavobacteriales > Flavobacteriaceae > MS024-2A. Next base: position 7,409 of record CAJWAE010000007.1, on the reverse strand, counting down.
AACAATATTAAAACTTCAGCAATAAAGAGTCAAATTCTTTATGAGGATAATCACTTAATTGTTGTTAACAAAAATCCAGGTGATTTGGTTCAAGGTGATAAAACAGGTGATATCCCTTTGGTAGAAAAAATAAAATTCTATTTAAAAATTAAACATAATAAGCCAGGGGCAGTTTTCCTAGGTGTTGTCCATCGACTAGACAGACCAACCAGTGGTGTAGTAATTTTTGCTAAAACATCCAAAGCTTTGTCTCGACTTAATGAAGCTTTTAAAATGCGAACACCAAAAAAAATATATTGGGCAATTGTTTCAAAAACTTTACATAAAAAAGAAGGAAAACTGACTCATTGGATGATTCGTAATACCAAACAAAATAAATCTAAAGCACATAGCAGTGAAGTTCCAAATAGTAAAATTGCTAGGTTACATTATAAATGTATTAAAGAACTAGAAAACTATATATTATTAGAAATTGAACTTGAAACAGGAAGACATCATCAGATTAGAGCACAATTAAGTCAACTAGATCATCCCATTCAAGGGGACTTAAAATATGGAGCATCAAGAAGTAATCCAGATGGTAGTATAAGTTTACATGCTCGTGAATTAAGAATTATCCATCCTGTAACTAAAGAAAAACATGTTTTTAAAGCTAGCCCGCAGAATAAGGGTATATGGAGGGCCGTTCTTTTCGATTAAGTTGTTTTGCTTTTAGTTGAATTATAATAGAAATAGGCCTGCTTTCAATTTTACTTTCTAACCAAGAAAGAATATCTAAATACAAAAATGATCGTTTTTCATAAGGATCGTTTTCATATTGCTTTAGTTCCTTGTATAATTCTTGAAAAGAGGCCTTTAGTTCGTGTGGATAAATATCACCTAAGCCTCTTACAAAACGAATCATTGCCTTTTGAACTTCATGTAAATCATCCATTTTAATTAAGAATTTATAAGTTTCACGAAGATGGGTTTCTAGGTGATAATCAAAACCAGCTTCATAGTGAGCAAAAATATTAAGAACACGAGAGAAACAAAGTAAATCTTCTCGCATTTTAAGACGTTTATTACTAATTATTTTATCTAAATATACAATACAGTTTTCATAGTCCTCTACTCCAAAATACACACAGGATATCTTATAGTAAAACATCATAATATGATGTGGATCAATTTGATTACTAAACTCTAAAATACCTTTTTTAATTTCTGGAATTACAATCAAACCCTCTTCAAAATTACCTTCCAAAAAATTTAAATTAAGTTTATTACTGAAATAAAACTGAAAGTACAAAGCTCTTAAATTATCATTTTTAGGAAAGTCTTCTTGTTTTGAGCGAAACATCATTTGATTTAATGTTTCCTTGAATTTGGAAGGATATTTTATTAAAGTTAAGCTTTCCATCAAATAATTATTCCCTTTCAAATAAAAAACAGGATGAATAGCAATCATGTTAGGATCTTCTTCAAACATTTCAATCCACTTAGCTGCATAGCGATACGCTGATAAAAAATCCTGAGTTAAAAAACTATACCACACATGAGCTTTACAATACCACAACTTTTCTCTAAACCCAAGATTTTCATAATTTAACTTAGGTAAATGCGCATAAAAAAAATGTGTGATTTCTCTAAACTCCTGATCACTTTTAGCATATCCAGCCTTAATAAGTCGTTCGTATAATTGGAGAGATAAATTAGAAAGTCTTGTAGCTAAATCGTTTTGAGATCTTAATTGATCAGCTTGAGCTATAAGGGTCTCTGCACGATTACTAAGGCTTCTGGTAATATATTGAGATTCGATAACTTTTTCTAATTCAACAATTTCATAGGCGCTAAATTTTTCTTCATATTTTAAAGCTAAAAGTTTGACTTTTTCTAAAACCTTTAAGCTTTGTTTATATAATCCTTTTTGATATAAAATAGTCGCAAAATCAAGTTGTTCTCTAATTTGAATTCGTATGTTTTTATGAACAGGATTCATTCTCAAGCTAATTAATATCTGCTTGTATAAATGTGCTTTTAGGTTTGATAATTGTTGTTTTGTAACAATCCCTTTTTCTAAAATTACCTTTTCGTTGTAAATCTTCATCTTGTCAAGTAACTGAAAAAGATTTAGGAATTTAGAGTCTTCATTAGAACCCATTCGGCCAACATACAATGTGAATTGTCTTTTTTCAGACTTTGTAAGCGATTTTACAAGTACAAACAAATTATCTTTCTGCTCATTTGTCATTGTAATACTTTTAATGTAATAATCTAATTTTTAGTATTTTATGTATTGGTTTACTCTAACGAATATTGTAATACAAATGTATAAATTTTATCCAAGTTAACCACAAAATGTATCTTAGTAAATATTATTATTCAATCTACACAGTTTACTATGGAATATGTTGAAATTTTCGATACAACATTAAGAGATGGAGAACAAGTCCCCGGATGTAAATTAGATTCCAAAACAAAGTTAGTTATTGCTGAGCAATTAGACCAGCTTGGGGTTGATGTTATTGAAGCCGGTTTTCCTATTTCCAGCCCTGGAGACTTTAAAGCTGTTGAAGATATTTCAAAACTTATTAAAAACGCACGTGTTTGTGGTTTGACTCGAGCATTAAAAAAAGACATTGATATTGCAGCTGAAGCATTAAAATATGCAAAAAAATCGAGAATTCATACAGGAATAGGTACCTCTGAAAGTCACATGCGTTATAAATTTAATGCAACACCTGAACAAATTATTGAACGCGCTGTATCGGCTGTATCTTACGCTAAAACATACGTGGAAGATGTTGAGTTTTACGCAGAAGATGCTGGTAGAACAGACAACGAATTTCTTGCTAAAGTTTGCCAAGCAGTAATCAAAGCAGGAGCTACTGTACTTAATGTTCCTGATACAACTGGCTATTGTCTCCCTGAAGAATATGGAGCAAAAATTAAATACCTAAAAGAAAATGTTAAGGGTATTCACAGAGCCAGGTTGTCATGTCATTGCCATAATGATTTAGGTTTAGCGACAGCTAATTCAATCTCTGGGATTCAAAACGGTGCGCGTCAAATAGAATGTACGATAAATGGAATTGGAGAACGTGCTGGTAATACCTCTTTAGAAGAAGTTGTTATGATTTTGCGCCAACATCCTAGTTTAAATTTAGATACACGAATTCAGTCTCAAATGCTAAATGACATTAGTCATCTTGTCTCTGAAAGCATGGCCATGCCAGTTCAGCCAAACAAGGCCATTGTTGGAGCAAATGCTTTTGCGCATTCTTCTGGTATCCATCAAGATGGAGTGATTAAAAAAAGGGAAACATATGAAATCATTAATCCCAAAGATGTTGGTGTGAATAAGTCTTCAATAGTATTAACAGCAAGAAGCGGTCGAGCAGCTATTGCCTTCAGAGCCAAAAATATTGGGTATGATTTAGATAAATTACAGCTAGACAAAGTTTACCAACAATTTTTAATTTTAGCCGATAAAAAGAAAGAAATTAATGATAATGATTTACCTAAAATCATTGAATCAAGTAATATTTAATTATAACTAAATTAATGAAACAAACCCTATTTGATAAAGTTTGGGATTCTCATGTTGTTCAAAGTATCAAAAAAGGACCTGATGTGCTTTTTATTGATCGACACTTGATCCATGAGGTGACCAGTCCAGTTGCTTTTTTAGGATTAAAAAATAGAGGCCTTTCTGTATTATATCCCAAACGAACTTTCGCAACTGCAGATCATAATACACCAACAATAAATCAACATTTACCTGTTGCCGATCCCCTATCTCGAAATCAATTAAAAGCCTTAGAAGAAAATGCAACTTCTCATGGTATTTCTTATTGGGGATTAGGTCATAAAAAAAATGGAATCGTTCATGTGGTTGGACCAGAGTATGGAATAACACAGCCTGGTGCCACGATTGTTTGTGGTGATTCTCATACTTCAACTCACGGAGCTTTTGGAGCTATTGCTTTTGGAATTGGAACTTCAGAAGTAGAAATGGTTTTAGCTACTCAATGTATTATGCAGTCGAAGCCAAAAAAAATGCGAATTACAATCAATGGTTCGCTAAATCGAGGAGTCACTCCTAAAGATGTGGCCTTGTTTATTATTTCTAAGTTAACTACCTCTGGAGCTACAGGCTATTTTGTGGAGTATGCAGGTGAAATTTTTGAACAACTTAGCATGGAGGGTCGAATGACGGTTTGTAACTTAAGCATAGAGATGGGTGCTCGTGGTGGAATGATAGCACCTGATGAAAAAACATTCAAATACATTAAAGACAGAGAGTTCACTCCAAAAGGAACTGACTGGGATAAAGCGATGAAGTACTGGAAAACTCTCTTTACAGATGAAGACGCTATATTTGATGAAGAATTAGTTTTTGATGGTTGTAAAATTGACCCTATGATTACTTTTGGAACTAATCCAGGGATGGGAATAAGCATTACAAAAAATATTCCAAAGGCTGAAAATGTAGAAGGAGGCAAATCGACATATAAAAAGTCATTAGATTACATGGGTTATGCGGAAGGCGAAAGTATGTTAGGAAAACCCATCGATTATGTGTTCATAGGAAGTTGTACAAACGGAAGAATTGAAGACTTTAGAGCCTTTGCTAGCATTGTCAAAGGACATCAAAAATCAGAAAACGTAACAGCATGGCTGGTTCCTGGATCTCATAAAGTTCTGGAGTCAATAAAAGAAGAAGGATTATTAGAAATATTTAATGAAGCTCAATTTAAGCTTCGTGAACCAGGTTGCTCCGCCTGTTTAGCAATGAATGATGATAAAATTCCTGAAGGAAAATATGCAGTGAGTACATCTAATCGAAATTTTGAAGGACGTCAAGGTCCTGGTGCAAGAACACTTTTAGCAAGTCCTTTAGTTGCAGCAGCAGCTGCAATTACGGGAAAAATTACAGATCCTAGAACACTAATTTATTAAGATGGCATACGATTCGTTTAAAATATTAAAAAGTACAGCAGTACCCTTACCTATTGAAAATGTTGATACTGATCAAATTATTCCAGCTCGGTTTTTAAAAGCAACCGAACGCAAAGGTTTTGGAGATAATTTATTCCGTGACTGGAGATATAATCAAGATAATTCACCAAAAGAAAACTTTATTTTAAACAACCCTACCTTTTCTGGTAAAATCTTAATAGGAGGTCACAATTTTGGGTCGGGTTCTTCGAGAGAACATGCTGCTTGGGCTATTTATGATTATGGATTTCGTTGTGTAATTTCCAGTTTTTTTGCAGATATTTTCAGAAATAACTGTTTAAATATTGGTATTTTACCTGTTCAGGTTTCCGCGGAATTATTATCAGAACTGTTTGAAATTATTCAAATAAAACCCAATACAGAAGTTGAAGTTAATCTTAAGAAGCAAACCATAACAATCTCAACTACTGGATATTCAGAATTCTTTAATATCAATGATTATAAAAAAGAAAATATGTTGAATGGTTATGATGATATTGATTATTTAAAAAACATTAAAAAAGACATTCAAAAATTTGCTGAAAAAACACCATTATAAGCGGATATCAGAAAAATGAAAAAAAGAACCATAGAAATAATGGATACAACACTTCGTGATGGAGAACAAACATCAGGTGTATCCTTTTCTGCTTCCGAAAAACTAACCTTAGCAAAGCTTTTACTACTTGAACTTAAAGTAGATCGTATTGAAATTGGATCCGCTCGTGTCTCTAAAGGAGAATTTAAAGCAGTTAACGAAGTAACATCTTGGGCAAAAGAACATGATCTCCTAGATAGAATAGAAATTCTCACTTTTGTAGACGCTGGAACCTCAATCAAATGGATGGAGGAATCGGGAGCCCAAGTACAAAACCTTTTAACAAAAGGCTCTCTAAATCATTTAAAATTTCAACTTAAACAAACTCCAGAAGAACATTTCAAAAATATTGAACTAAGTATTTGTCAAGCAAATAATGCAGGTTTTAAAACTAATATATATTTAGAAGACTGGAGTAACGGTATGCGTCATTCTGAGTATTATGTTTATGAATATCTGGACTTCTTATCAGAACAAAAAATTGAAAGAGTTTTATTACCCGATACGCTAGGAGTATTAACTCCTGAACAGACCGGAAATTATTTGAAATCAATCGTGAATCGCTATCCGAAAATGCATATTGACTTTCATGGTCATAACGATTACGACTTAAGTGTTGCAAATGTATTAGAAGCAGTGAAATCTGGTGTTCATGGATTACATCTTACAGTAAATGGAATGGGGGAACGTGCTGGAAATGCCCCTTTGGCTAGTGTAGTCGCTCTTATAAATGATTTTTTACCTGAAATAAAGATCAATATTAATGAAGATACGCTATACAGAGTTAGCCAATTAGTTGCTACCCTTACAGGTTTTCGAATTCCTGCTAATAAACCAATAGTTGGAGAAAATGTATTTACACAAACAGCTGGAATTCACGCTGATGGAGATCATAAAAACAATTTATACTTTAATGATCTTCTTCCAGAGCGCTTTGGACGTAAAAGAAAGTATGCTTTAGGAAAAACTTCGGGGAAAGCTAATATTCAAAAAAATTTACAAGAACTTGGACTTACTTTAAATAACAAGGAACTCAAAAAAGTTACGCAACGTATTATTGAATTAGGTGATAAAAAAGAACGCGTTACCGCAGAAGATTTACCTTTTATTATTTCTGACGTACTCGGAAACGAAGTGCCAGACAAAGTAAAAATCGTATCATATGTTTTAACACATTCAAAAGGATTAAACCCTACTACCAGTCTTGCTATTGAGATTAATGAAAAGAAATTTGAGCAAAATGCTTCTGGAGATGGTCAATATGACGCTTTTTGGAACGCTCTTCATAAAATTTATACAAAACAAAAAATAAATCTTCCTTTATTAGTAGATTATGCTGTACGAATTCCACCTGGAAGTAATTCTGATGCACTCTGTGAAACTTCAATTTCGTGGAAAAATAAAGATAAAGAATTCACAACACGTGGTTTAGACTCTGATCAAACTGTTGCGGCTATTAAAGCCACTGAAAAAATGTTAAATATTATTCAAAATTAAAACTCAAATATGAATTTAAAAATCGCTTTATTAGCTGGAGATGGAATTGGTCCAGAAGTGATTGACCAAGCAATAAAAGTATCCGATGCAATTGCTTTAAAATTTAATCATACAATCGAATGGACCAGTGCACTTACAGGAGCTGCAGCAATTGATGCTTTAGGAGATCCATACCCTGAAGAAACACATCAAATATGCTTGGCAGCAGATGCGATCCTTTTTGGAGCAATTGGACATCCCCGTTTTGATAATGATCCATCAGCTAAAGTTCGTCCAGAACAAGGCTTATTGAAAATGCGTCAAAAATTAGGCCTATTTGCCAATGTAAGAC
>CAJWAE010000006.1 GCA_913020075.1 uncultured Flavobacteriaceae bacterium | reverse complement strand
TGTTTTTTCAATTGTATTTGAACAACTGATTAAAATAAATGACAGAATATATAAACATATTTTTTTCACAGTATGAATATAATTAAATTATAAAAAAGCTTTAAAACAAATGGAAATTAATAATACTACGATATAACACCAGAACCCAAGAGTTCATTTCCTTGATACCAAGCCACAAACTGGCCGGATGCAATGGCGGATTGAGGTACAGCAAAAGAAACATAAAGACACTCATCAGTTTGATAAAGAGTTGCCTTTTGAAGTGGCTGTCGGTATCTTATTCGTACTTCTAAACTAATTTTCTCCCCCTCTTTAATTTTTAGATCGGGACGAATCCAGTGAATATCTCCAGAATTTATTTTTAAGGCATGTCGAAATAATCCAGGATGATTTTTTCCTTGACCAACAAAAATAGTATTGCCCTTCACATCTGTATCAATAACAAATAATGGATCTGAATTACCCCCCACTCCTAATCCTTTTCGCTGTCCTATAGTAAAAAAATGTGCCCCTTGATGTTCTCCAACTATTTTACCGTCTGTTTCGCTGTAACTTATTTTTAAGGCCAATTGAGAAAGTGATTTTGAAGTAGATTGTTGAGTTACATAACTTGAAAAATCACATGGAACTTCAATGATATTACCTTTTTTAGGCTTTAATTGTTGTTGTAAAAAATCAGGAAGACTAACTTTTCCAATAAAACATAAGCCTTGAGAATCTTTTTTTTCTGCTGTAACCAATTCTTGTTCTAATGCAATTTTACGAACAACTGTTTTTTGTAAATGTCCTATGGGAAATAAAATTTTAGAAAGCTGTTTTTGGGTTAATTGACATAAAAAATAAGATTGATCTTTATTTTTGTCAGCTCCAGAGATAAGCTGATGCGTAAATTCACCCATTGAATTTATAAAACTACTTTTTCGACAATAATGACCCGTAGCGACATAATCTGCTCCAAGGGACAGAGCAATCTGCAAAAAGACATCAAACTTGATTTCTCTATTGCATAAAATATCAGGGTTTGGTGTTCTTCCTTTGGAATACTCACTAAACATATAATCTACTATACGCTCTTTATATTCTTTACTTAGATCTACTGTTTGGAATGGAATTTTTAACTTTTCTGCTACTAGCATGGCATCGTTACTGTCTTCTAGCCACGGGCATTCATTAGAAATCGTTACTGATTCATCATGCCAATTTTTCATGAATAAGCCGATTACTTCGTATTCTTCTTTTAGAAGATATGCTGCAACACTGGAATCAACTCCACCAGAAAGACCAACAATGACCCGTTTCTTTTTCATATTGTAAAGATAAGCAGGATGTTATAATTATTTACGTCCAGCTTTCTTTTGCTTTTCGGCATCCTCCATAGCCTTTTGAAGTCTTGAAGAAAACCCACCAACTTTTTTAGGTTTCTTTTTGTTCTCTTCAATTTTAGCATGGATTTTAGCATCATCAATGATGTAATTTTTAATTACCAGCATTAAAATAATGGTTAATAAATTTGAAACAAAATAATAAAGACTTAACCCACTAGCATAATTATTGAAAAAAAATAACATCATCAAAGGCATTAAGTAAATGATAATTTTCATGTTAGGCATTCCAGGTTGTTGAGGCATGGCCTGTTGACCTGTTGTCATTTTAGTATAAAAGAAAATTGCTATAGAGGCCAAAATAGGGAACAAACTGACATGATCTCCGTAAAAAGGAATACTAAAGCCAAGATTAAGAACAGAATCATAAGAGGAGAGATCATCTGCCCACAAAAAACTTTTATCCCTGAGTACAAAAGCTACTGGAAAAAAGGAAAACAGGGCATAAAAAACGGGTAGTTGAATTAAAGCTGGTATACAACCCGACATTGGATTTGCACCAGCTCGAGAGTATAATGCCATAGTTTCTTGTTGACGTTTTACCGCATCATCTTTATATTTTTCATTTAATACATCAATATCAGGTCGCAATACCTTCATTTTGATTTGAGATAAATAAGATTTATAAGTAACTGGAGACATTGCCAGTCTTACTATAACAGTCATAATAATAATAGCGATTCCATATGACAAAAAGGAAGATAAGAAACCAAACAAGGGTAAGAAAATGATTCTGTTTATCCATCCAAAAATTCCCCAGCCCATAGGAATAGACGCTTCTAAATCACCTTCTAATTTTTGTAAGGCTTTATAATCTGTTGGTCCATAATAAAATTTGAGATTTGAATTAAGTTCACCTCTTACGGGATTTAAAGCATAGGAAGTTGAAAATGATTTTGTGAATTTCTCTTCTAGTTCTATTTCACTAACTAGATCTTTTGAAGTAAGTATTGCCTCTTTTATAGGACTATCAGGTATTAATATAGCACTGAAAAAGTGTTGTCTATAAGAAATCCAACGAAGGTCTTGACGAGTCTCTTTATCCTCTCCCGAAAGTGATAAATAATCTACTCGATCTACTTCATATCCAAATGTAAATTCAGTATATCGATTCTCATAATCAATACTTCTAGAGTTTCGAAAAACATCTGTTTTCCATTCTAAAGTTGGCGAAGTTGCTGCATTTATCAATTTTGAAAGACCCAATGTTCTAATATTCATTGTATGCATGTATCCATTTTCTGGGAAAAAATAATCAAATATGATATATTCATTATCTGATACATTTGCCTTCATTTCTAGTTGCATACCTTCTGGCTTTGATTCTAATCTAGGGGTAAAGTACATATCACGTGTATTTAGTACACGGCCATCTATAGAAGAAAAAATGATATTAAAATCATTATTTTTATTATCAATCAATCTAAGCTCACTGGATTCATAATTATAAAAATCATTTAATAGAAGTTGTGTTAATTGACCTCCTTTTGTTTTTATTTCGTAATGGATATTTTCTGTTTCTACTTTAATATTTGGAATAGAATTTGAAACAAATAAATTCCCTAAATCACCATAAGAAGAGACCCTTTGCTGTTGTTGTATAGAATCTGGGATTTGATTCAACAATGGAGAAGAAACCTCGTTAGCTTGTTCTGAATTTGAAACAATCGAATCTTGATCTTGATCTTGATCATTTTTTGGACCGTTCTCGTAGAGCATCCAAGTCAGTATTAATGCAATTAAAATAAATCCTATAAACTGATATGGGTCAAACTTTTTTTCTTCCATAATTTTTTTATCCTAGGTTAGGTTTTTCTTGGCTAAACTGGCCTTAACAAAAGCCCTAAATAAAGGGTGAGGTTTAGAGACAGTACTTTTGTACTCTGGATGAAATTGAACTCCTACAAACCAAGGATGATTTTGGTTCTCAATAATCTCAACTAATCCTGTTTCAGGATTTGTTCCCGTAACTTTAAAATTTTCGTCAAATACTTTATCCAAAAAGTCATTATTAAATTCATAACGATGTCGGTGACGTTCTGAAATAGATTTAACTCCATAAGCATCTTCTACTTTAGAACCAGAAACAAGATCACAGTCCCATGAACCTAATCGCATAGTACCACCTTTATTTGTAATACTTTTTTGTGATTCCATTAAATCAATCACTGGAACAGAACAATTAGGATCCATTTCAGTTGAATTGGCCTTAGTAAAACCAGCTTTATTTCTTGCGTATTCTATAACAGCCATTTGCATTCCTAAGCAAATACCAAAAAAAGGTAAATTGTTTATTCTTGCATACGATATTGCAATAATCTTACCTTCAATACCTCGCTCTCCAAAACCAGGAGCTACTATTAATCCATCAAGAAATTCAAGTTTTGAGGCTACATTATTTTTATCAATATGTTCAGAATGAATACTTACTACATCAATTTGAGTTTCATTAACAGCACCTGCATGAATCAAAGACTCTAAAATAGATTTATAGGAATCCTGTAATTCAACATATTTTCCTACTAATCCAATTTTTAAATTATATTTTGGGTTTTTAAACTTATTTAAAAATTCATTCCAAGATTCTAAATTTAAGGGTTGTTTTGGCTCCAAATGTAATTTACCTAAAACAACCTTATCCAAACCTTCCTCAAGCATTTTTAAAGGAACATCGTATATTGTCTCTACATCAATGGATTGGATAATAGCTTCTCTTTTTACATTACAAAAAAGAGCTAATTTTTCTCTTAAATCTTCGGTAAGCTCATATTCTGTTCTACAAACAATGATATCTGCAGAAATACCACTCTCCATTAAAGTTTTAACTGAGTGCTGTGTGGGTTTTGTTTTTAATTCACCTGCAGCTGCCAGATAAGGAATCAAAGTTAAGTGAATTACTACAGTGTTTTCTCTTCCTAAATCCCATATCATTTGCCTTACTGATTCAATATATGGTAATGACTCAATATCACCTACAGTACCTCCAATTTCTGTAATAACTATATCGTAGTCGCCAGTTTCAGCTAAAAGACACATCCGTTTTTTAATTTCATTTGTGACATGAGGAATTACCTGTACTGTTTTTCCTAAAAACTCACCGCGACGTTCTTTTTCGATAACACTTTGATAAACTCTTCCAGTTGTTACATTGTTAGCCTGTGAGGTACTAACATTCAAAAAACGTTCGTAATGACCTAAATCTAAGTCGGTTTCAGCTCCATCATCGGTCACGTAACATTCACCATGTTCATATGGATTTAGTGTACCTGGATCGACATTAATATAAGGATCAAATTTTTGAATTGTAACTTTAAAATTTTGGGCTTGTAAGAGTTTAGCTAGAGAAGCAGCAACAATTCCTTTTCCTAAAGAAGAGGTAACACCACCAGTTACGAAAATATATTTGGTATTGGACATCCGGTTGTTTTTCTTAATTAACTTACCGGGCTCAAATTTACGAAATCAATAGCAACTTCTTACCCACATTTACCTATTCTTTTATTTCTATGATTTCATATTTATCATGCTGTAAAATATAGATTGAATTATTAGAAAATGATTGATTAGCTTCTTTTGTGTAAGAAAAACGACTAGAAATATATTCTGTCTCACCAAATTTCAGAGAAGATTCTAAATCTTTTGCAATGGCTATTCTAAAAATTCCGTCCATAACAACATCATATCCTCTAATAGCTTCTTTATTAGGAGGCTTTCCAAATTCTTTAATAAACGCATTTATAAAATTCTGGTTTTTATCAAAATCTAATGGCTTAAATCCAACTGGATATGTGAATTTAACACCTCCTAAAACTTTTCTTGAAAGATTTTCATTATCATATGAATTACTGCGGTAGCTAGTGAAAACTTGAACCTCACGTTCTAAACGATTTTGAGAATTAAACTGAGATATAGCACTAGCTATTAGAGGAAAAGACTGAGTCTCTAAAATTATCTTATTGGGAATTGAATCAATCAATAAAGAGTCCACTAACTCAGGTAAAATATAATCTGCTTTTTCTGGCCTCATAATTATTGCCCAAGGAAATTGATGTTGAAACTGTTTTTCCATCTTCCTATTTAAAGAATCTGTAACAATAATTACATTATGTGTTGAGTCAATACGAGTTCCCAAAAATTCAATCATTTTTGTTCTAAAATCAGACTTTTGAGTTACTGACTGAAAAACATTTTCCCTTTTAATAATAGGATTTGAGGAAAGGGGCGATATTTTAGAGATATTTTTTAAAGAGGATTGGTTTGAAATAAAATTAAAATTATTTGGTATCAACGGTCCAATTATTAAATCAACATCATCGAGTTCTCCCGATTGAACTATTTTTTGTAGAGTATTTTGATTGTTTTCTGTATCAAAGGTTTTAATTTCAATATCAATTCCTTTTTGAGCCGCTTGAATAGTTGCATAACGAACCCCCGAATAAAAGTCTAATGATATAGTATGTAGATTTCTACTTGATAAAGCAGTTTGAGTATCCTGAACATAGTCGAAAACAATCTCATTTGCTTTAAAGGGCAATAAAACCCCAAGCTTAATTTTTCTTATTTGAATAGCGGAATCTAATAAATTTATTCTTTCAACAAGTAAATCATTTTTAATTTTTAATTTTCCACTCTGAGATCCAGGTATTTTTAGAATCATACCCTCAAGAAGTCCTGTTAACCTTAAAGTTGGATTTAATGAATCTAAAACAGATTGATTTACCCCTAGTTTTCTCTCAATTCGATAAAAACCCTCCTTTGGTAGAACCTTATAATAATTATGTAGAATATCATTTTTAGGAATGATATTTAAAAGTTCAACTTGTGGAACTTTTATTTGTTGTCCAATTTTAAGCCCTTCAATAATGTTAGGATTTAAGGAATCAAGAATAACAATGGTAGTTCCGTATTGATATGCCAAACGCCATTTAGTTTCTTTTTCCGTGACCAAGTGTGTTATGAAATTTTGTGTTTCATCTTGAATTTTATTTGTTAAATTTCTCTCAACTGGTGTTAATAATAAATAAACAGGGATTCGTAAAACCATACGCTTTTGAATACCAATTCGCTCAACCAATGGATTATACTCCAAAAATTGTACTTCTGAAATCTGATAGCGTTCTAAAATTTGATTAAGCGTTTCTCCCTTTCGAACTCTATGCTTGTCGAAAGATTCTGGTGATTGAGCACCTAAAAAACTCCCTAAAAAAAGGAAATACAAAAGAGCTAAACCTGTTTTACCTATTTTCATCAGAAGTAAATTACAAAAATTATTCCCATTCAATAGTGGCGGGTGGTTTTGAACTAATATCATAGACTACACGATTAATACCTTTGACATTATTAATGATTTCATTAGAAATTTTTTGTAAAAAAGCATAAGGTAAATCCACCCAATCCGCAGTCATACCATCAGTAGACTGGACAGCTCTAAGTGCAACACAATTCTCATAAGTTCGCTCATCCCCCATCACACCTACGCTATTCACAGATAAAAATATAGCTCCCGCTTGCCATATTTTATTATACAAATTCCACTTTTTTAATCCTTGAATAAAAATAAAATCTACCTCTTGAAGTATTCTGATTTTATCTCTTGTAATTTCACCCAAAATACGAATTGCCAAACCGGGTCCGGGAAAGGGATGTCTTCCTAAGAGCTCTGCATCCATACCCATACTTTTTCCTACTCTACGAACCTCATCTTTAAACAACATCCGTAAGGGTTCTACTAGTTTTAATTTCATAAAATCGGGAAGCCCTCCCACATTATGATGTGATTTAATTGTTGATGAAGGTCCATTTACAGAAATAGATTCGATAACATCTGGATAAATAGTTCCTTGACCTAACCAAGCTGCTCCATTAATTTCATGAGCCTCTGTGTCAAAAATATCAATAAAGGTTTTGCCAATAATTTTTCTTTTAGTCTCTGGATCAGAAATTCCTTCAAGTGAATCTAAAAATTGATTTGAAGCATCAATACCTTTTACGTTTAAACCCATACCTGAATATTGATCTAAAACTTCTTTGAACTCATTTTTTCTTAAAAGACCATTATTGACAAAAATACAATTCAATTGATCACCAATAGCATGGTGCAATAGCATTGCTGCAACTGAAGAATCTACCCCTCCAGATAGTCCTAAAATAACTTTTCCATCACCAATAGTATCTTTCAATTCATTAATAGTCATTTCCACAAAAGAATCTGGCGTCCAGTCCTGCTTTAAATCAGCTATTCCGACAAGAAAATTTTCTAATATTTGTTTTCCATCTGATGAATGATATACTTCAGGATGAAATTGGATGGCATAAGTTTGCTCATCTTTTAATTTAAATGCAGCATTCTTGACATCTTCTGTGCTTGCTAAACACTCTGCACCTTCTGGAAGCTCTAAAATGGTATCAGCATGACTCATCCATACCTGACTTTGGTCAGATACACCTTTGAAAAAGTTATCATCATTATTAGCTAGGGATAAATGAGCTCGTCCATATTCACGGGTATTAGATGGGCTAACATTACCTCCAAAAAAATGAGCTAAATACTGGGCGCCATAGCAGACTCCCAATAATGGAAGTATTCCTTTGATTTTATCCAAATCTGGATGTGGAGCATTTTCGTTTCTAACCGAAAAAGGAGAGCCAGATAAAATAACAGCTTTAAATAAAGATATATCCTTAGGTAGACTATTAAAGGGGTGTATTTCACAATAAATAAAAAGTTCTCGAACTCTTCGAGCAATTAATTGTGTATACTGTGAACCGAAATCTAGAATAAGTACTTTTTCTTGCATAGGTAAAATTACAATTAAATCTTAGGTTGTAAAATGGTTTTAAAAAATTAAACAAAAAACTTGTGTTAATATTCTATCATCACAAAATTTGAATTCATAGGATCTAATGCTTTAAAAAGAATAGGAAAAAATGAATCTTCCATTTCTAAGTAAAAATCAACAAAATTAAGTGTTCGCTCTTGGAGTGTATCATCTGGAAACAAGCAATTATGTAATTCAATTAAACGCTGAGTCTTGTCTAATAAGGCTCTTTTTTGAGCTTTTAATAATCTTTTCTCTAAATGTTCAATGCCCTTGAATTGTTTAATCTTTTGAGCTTCAACAGCTCCTTTAAAAGACTTGTCCGTTTGCTCTACTAAAATATTTAAATGATCAAACTGTTCGTTTAATTTTTGTTTCAAAAAAGATAAATCTAAATTAATATTACTGATTTGATTAATTTTTTTATTTATTAAACTATTTCTTTTTAAGAATAAATCTTGCTTTTCTATATTGAGTTTATTTATTTTTTTTCCCAACTTTTCAGAATATATTATGGCTGAATTTCTAAGTAATAAAATAGGAAAAGGAACCTTTAATCGATCAAAGTTATTTTTTAACTGAAACCAATAAGCTAATTCTCCCCCTCCTCCAATATAGCATAAATTTGGCAAAATAACTTCTTGATAAACTGGACGAAGAATTACATTGGGTGAAAAGCGTTCAGGATATTTTTTAGCTAATACTAAAAATTCCTTTTCATTAAATCTTTGATCAGTTCCATTTAAAACAAAATATTCTCCCTCTTTTTCTATTCTATAGCGACCCGAATCTGTTAAATAAAATAGATTAATTTTCCTTGGATTAACTTGAGGATTATAACCTTCCCTAACTTTTTTAATTTTATCTATCTGCTCTTTAACTGATTCAAACGAATTATACTCAGTCAACTCTTCTCTTATAATTGGTGAGAATAATAATTTTAATTCCTTTTTATTTGGTTCTAATACAACTAATCCATATTTACCAAATAACTGATCAACTAATCGAAAGGTGGCTTCGGAAAGATTAGCTCCTTTTTTATAGCTATTTAAAATCCATTTTTTTACTGTTTGCGCAGCGGATGAGTCACCTAAGTTACTTTCAAAAACATCAAGCGATTCCTTTAAATCAATTAATGGCAAATCTCCAACTGCACCAGCGGCTTCTCGTGACCAAAAAATATTTTTATCACGAAAACGAAATGAGCTAATTTCTTCAAAATCGTGATCTTCACTAGCCATCCAATATATTGGAATAAAATTCGATTCTGGATACGCTTTTTTAAGTTGATCACACAGATTAATGGCACTGATTATTTTGTATAAAAAATACAAAGGCCCAGTCATTAAACATAGTTGATGTCCAGTAGTAACTGTGAAGGTATTTTCTTTTTCTAATAAATTTAAATTTATTTTAACGGCTTTAGTTGGTTTTAGAATTGAATACTGATGACGCAAAGTCCTCGAAAGTACACTGCGCTTTTTGATTGAAAAACTACTTTTCTTAGCCTTTATTTGAGCTTTAAAATTTTTTATATTAGGATGAAGTCCGTAAAAGGGCTGTAATCCTTTATCTTCTTTTAAATAATCACAAATTAAAGAAGAAAAACGGCCAGTTTCCTGGAATGCAATGTGTTCCGTGCGCATAGATTAGTTTGTGTAAATATATTTGTTTTTTAGCAAAAGGAATTTACACTTCAGCTATAAACTGTATTTTAGTAACTAAATTTTAAATCTATGTGTAAAAAAGGTCTTACATTATTTTTTTTGTCTGTAGCCTTATCGCTTAATGGACAAGTTCAATCACCAGATGAATTTTTAGGATACAAATTGGGAGAAACGTTTAGTCGACATCATCAAGTGGTTGATTATTATAAATATTTGGAAGCTTCCTCCCCTAACGTAAAACTAAGTGAATATGGAAAAACTAACGAAGGAAGATTACTTCAGTTGGCTTTTATCTCAAGTTCAGAAAATTTAGAAAATTTAGAAAAAATACGAAACTCACATCTTCAGAATAGTGGTATGGTTTCTGGTCCAAAGAATAATGACAAATCTATTGTTTGGCTGAGCTATAATGTTCATGGAAATGAATCTTCAAGCACAGAAGCTTCCATGAAAACGATACATTCACTTATCACTAAATATAAAGATTGGCTTGAAGACACGATAGTCATAATAGATCCTTGTATTAACCCTGACGGAAGAGATCGTTATGTAAACTTATATAATCAAATAAAAAGCTTACCCTATGATAATGACCCTTTTTCAAGGGAACATAGTGAAGGTTGGCAAAATGGACGAACAAATCATTATGCATTTGACCTCAATAGAGACTGGGCATGGATTACTCAAATTGAATCTCAGCAGCGTCTTGAACAGTACAACAAGTGGTTGCCACATATTCATGTTGATTTCCACGAACAAGGAATTAACAGTCCATACTATTTTGCTCCTGCTGCAGAACCTTTACATGAAGTTATTTCAGATTTTCAAAAAGATTTTCAAGATGCCTTAGGTAAAAATCACGCTACCTATTTTGATAAAGAGGGTTGGTTTTATTTCACTAAACAGCGCTTTGACATACTATACCCAAGTTATGGCGATAGCTACCCAATGTATTTAGGTGCAGTCGGAATGACCTATGAACAAGCTGGGGGAGGCCAAGCGGGTCTGGGTATTCATAACAATGAAAACATTGAATTAACTCTAAAAGATCGAATTGAACATCATTACACTACAGGAATTTCAACGGTTCAAATGGCTGTAAATAATAAAACTGCTTTAAATACAAATTATCAAAATTATTACACTGATACAGATTTGGAATATAAAAATTTTATTATGGAAGGACATCCTGATAAATTAAATGCATTAGCTAAATTTTTAAATAAACATGAAATAAAAAGCTATCAGCTTGATAAAAAAACATCTATTAAAGGATACGATTATCAAAAACAAAAAATCAATACTACCTCATTTTTAAAAAACGCATTAATTGTTCCTACATTTCAACCAAAAGGTAAAATGGCACATGTATTATTGGAGCCAAAAACTAAATTAAATGATTCTTTAACATATGATATCTCAGCTTGGTCATTACCATATGCATATGGACTAAAAACGAGTGCTTCCAAAATGAATATTTCTTCCTCAAAATTATTTAATACTTCAGAAGAGGTCGTTAATTCTATTTCAAAAATAGCATATGGATATGCAGTTCCATACAAAAGTTTTCAAGACGGAAAATTTCTTGCATCAATTTTAAAAAAAGGGTTAGGAGTTCGATACAACATAATTCCAATTAAAAATAGCGGAAAAAAATGGTCGTATGGCAGCTTGTTTATTTTAAAAGGGGACAATAGAAGGCTTGAAAATTATACTGAAATATTGACTCAACTTGCTCATAAGTTTAATAGGAAACTATTCCCTATAGTTACAGGTTATTCTTCCGAAGGACCAGACTTAGGTGCAGACGAATTAAAACTAATTAAACCTCCTAAAATAGCTATTTTAAGGAGCGATAAGGTCTCGCCTTATAGCTATGGTGAAGTTTGGCATTTCTTTGAGCAACAGCTTAATTATCCATTACTTCAGATTAACGAAGATGAATTAGAAAGTGTATTATCGGAAATTGACCAAATAATTATACCTAATGGATATTATGGGAAATGGACAGATAATTTTAGAGAAAAAAAAATAATGGAATGGGTCCAAAATGGAGGTAAAATAATTGCTTTATCAGGTGCTTTAAATTATTTCTCTGATACTGCTTTTTTTAAACTCAAAAAGAAAAAAGATAAAAAAATTGATATGACAGAAGTGCCATATGGGAGTAGAGAAAGAAAAGAAATTAGTGAGATTACTACAGGAAGTATATTTGAAACTGAATTAGACAAAACTCATCCCTTAAATTTTGGTTTAGATTACTATTATACCTTAAAACTAGATGAGAGAGCATTTTCTTATTTGAAAAATGGCAATAATGCTGCTATTCTTTCTGAAAAAAGTAAAGCGATTGCAGGATTTATAGGAATGAACGCTATTTCAAATCAAAAGAAATCTCTTCTTTTTGGTGAAGAAAAAAAAGGGAAAGGTAGTATTGTCTATTTGGTAGACAATGTTTTATTTAGAGGATTCTGGTATTCTGGAAAAATGATTTTTACTAACGCAGTCTTTTTCTAAGACAAAAATTATTTTGTAAACTATTCCAATGGAACACCTATAAGGTCAAAATCTGTCGCATCTGTTACTCGAATCTCTACAAATTCTCCTTGTTTTAAATAGTTTTGAGTTGCATCAATCAGTATCTCATTATCGACATCTGGAGAATCCATAAATGTTCTACCAACGTAATTCACTCCTTCTTTTCGATCAATTAAACAACGGTAGGTTTTTCCTATACAAGATTGATTATGTTCCCATGATATTTGAGATTGAATTTCCATAATGGCATTTGAACGTTCTTGTTTTATCTCTTCTGGTACATTATCCTCCAATTGATGAGCATGGGTATTTTCTTCATGGCTATACGTAAAACAACCCAGTCGCTCAAAACGCATTTCCTTTACCCATGCTTTTAATGTTTCAAAGTCCTCTTCGGATTCACCTGGATAACCTACTATTAATGAAGTTCTCAAAATAATTCCTGGAACTTCTTTACGGAATTTATTAAGTAGACTAGTTGTTTTTTCTTTAGTAGTTCCTCTTCGCATAGATTTCAAAATAGGATCTGAAATATGCTGTAAAGGAATATCTAAATAATTGCATATTTTAGTTTGCTCACGCATTACTTGTAAGACATTTTCAGGAAATCCTGTTGGAAATGCGTAATGTAGACGAATCCATTCTATACCCTCAACTTTTATAAGTTCTAAAAGTAAATCAGCCAAACGTCGCTCTTTATATAAATCTAAACCATAATAGGTTAAGTCTTGTGCTATTAACATCAGTTCCTTTACTCCTTCCCTAGCTAGAAGCGCTGCTTGTTTTACAATCTCCTCAATCGGAGTAGATTTGTGCTTACCTCGCATTAATGGTATCGCGCAAAAAGAACATGGCCGATCACAGCCCTCAGCAATTTTTAAATATGCATAATGCTTAGGAGTTGTTAAAATTCGCTCACCTACCAGTTCATGTTTATAATCGGCACCTAAAACTTTAAGTAATTGAGGTAAATCTGTTGTACCAAAATACTGATCAACCTGAGGAATTTCTTTTTGTAAATCAGGTTTATATCGCTCACTTAAACAGCCCGTTACATAAACTTTATCAACTTTTCCGGCTTCTTTATTTTGAATTTGCTCTAAAATGGTGTTAACGGATTCTTCCTTTGCATTATCGATGAATCCGCATGTATTAACAACTACAATATTTCCATCTTCTTGATGAACAACATCTTGATTATTTGCACGAAGCTGGCCCATAAGTACTTCAGAATCATAAATGTTTTTTGAACAACCTAATGTGATAACATTTATCTTATTTTTTTGAGTTGATTTTGTTCGCATAGTCTTATTTAAACAATTTTGGTATTTTTCTGTGTTTAGTTATTTTTTCAAAAGCTGCTGCTAATTCAAATAAAAGCTGCTCCTGTCTAGATGGAGCAATAAAAGTAATGTTCTGAGGTTGTCCATTTTTTAAATAACCCATAGGAACACCTATAGCTGGATAATGAGCTGCTGCTGCAAAACTTGCTGTAAAATTATCAATTGACAATATAGCATCAAGTTGATAGTTTTGAATTGCTACTTGAAAATATTCAGTTGCAGCACTCATTAATTTATTTTTATAAGGTTCAAAATAAATTCGAGAGATTGTATCCTTAGCTATACGATCAAAAATACCTTGACCATACGGAGCATAAAGCAAAGTATCTTTTAAGTTAAAGTCTACTATATCTTTTACCGAGTAAACATCTAATTTAGTATTTCCATAATTTTTAATATATGAAGGTAAATCGACTTTCATATCGACATCTAATAATTTTCGGAATTTTTTTAATTCAATGTTTGGTGGATCATAATAAATAATCTCTGCACCTGCATTTTTCATTTTAATTATTGTGGTTCGCATGAGACTATCGGATTGAAATTTTCTTATTAATCCTAATCGTTTTCCTTTTAAACTAACATTATTTAATACTTCAAGCTTAATAGGAATACTTTTATAACTATAAGGATCTATTTCATCTTTTCCAATCAAAGCATTCATCAAAATAGCATTGTCTATTACAAATTTTGTCATTGGTCCTGCAGTATCTAAAGTACTAGAAATTGGGATAATACCACTTCTACTTAACGAACCAATGGTCGGTTTCAAGCCAACTATACTATTTTTTGCTGATGGAGATAAAATAGATCCTGAAGTTTCTGAACCTATTGCTGCTACTGCAAAATTAGCAGCAACTGCTACTCCACTTCCTGAACTAGAACCCCCAGTTTCAAATTCTTTTCTCCCATAAGGGTTTAAGGTCTGTCCACCCATTGCACTGTAACCGACAGGACATCCTTGACAAAAATAATAAGCCCACTCACTCATGTTTGCTTTACCTAAAATTAATGCCCCTTTTGCTTTTAATTGACCTACAATAAATGCATCTTTTTGGGAAATATTATTTTGAAAAACTGCTGCGCCGGCAGTGGTTGCCATTGATAAGAAATTGATGTTATCTTTTAGTAATATTGGCATCCCATATATAGGATTATCTAAATTCTGATTTTTATTACTGTCTTTTTCTCTAGCCTGATCTAGTACTTTTGGATTTAAGGAAATGATTGAATTTAGATAAGTTCCTTGTTGTATTTCAAAATAATAAATACGAAAGAGATAAAATAAGGTTAATGTTTCATATGTTAAATTGCCCTGTTTTATGAAATTTTGAATTGAAAGTATATCCTGTTCAAGAATAAATGGTTTTAACCTATCGTGATCTTCCAATGTAAAAGAAGTTAATTCCTTTTCAAAAGGAATAAACCAATTGTTTTTATCATTGAAATTTGATTGAATGCGTTTGAATTGCAGCCGTTTAATTAGATGATTTGAATTTAATTCTAATTCAACAGTTTCATCATAGGGATTCCATTGTTTCAAAGAAGTTTCATTAGAATTACATCCAAATAAAAAAACTAGAAGTAAAAAACAAAAAGAATTATTAAAAAATAGCATAATTTAAATCTTAAGATTTTTCTTTAAAAACTTTAGAGTTTCTGAAGTAACTTCATTAAATATTTTTGTGGTTATAGATGAAGAAATAACATGATTTCCAGCTTCAGGAAATGCTTTTTTTGTTTTTAATGCTTCTGGAGTTCCTAATTGATTATACATTTTTAGCATCGCAGAGACTGACACTACTTGATCTTGTAGGCTATCATTTTTATAATAATAACCTAAAAAAACGGGTACATTTACTTTTTTAAATACAGCTCTTCGCATTTTTATATCTAAAAATTTCTGCATGTGAGTCGTAGCTTCAAGTCTGTATTTTGTAGTCCAATATTTTTCATGATCCGCATTGGGACTTTGCGGATGATTATAATTTCCTCCTTTAACAATACGAGCAATTTGGAGCCCCCAGGGTTTGGATAATAATTTTGCTTTGTAATCAAATACTTCAATATTGGGGCTAAATAATACTATAGCTGCAATAGACGGATCTGTTGCTAAGCTTAATGATAGGGATCCTCCATGTGATGTACCCAAAATAATTACTTTTTCACCTAATTGCTTTGCTATTTCGAGAGCTTCTTTTCCTGATTCCCAAAAAGAAACATTATTAAAACCTAGCATAGGCTCAGTTTCTTTAAGTCCGTGTCCAAAAAGACGGGGAATATATAAATTTGCTCCAAGTGCTTTTGCTATATCTCTATGTACAGGATCACCCTCCATACCCGAAGCTGAAAAACCATGGAGATAAAGGACACTATACCTTGTCTTTTTAGGAATTGAATCTGAATTATTGAAAATAATTTTTGAAGCATTCCCCGGACGAACATTCCCTAGATTAAATTCTCTAGAATTAACCCATTCTTCTAGATCCGATAGAATATTAGGGACGTAAGGCTTATCTATATTTAATTCAGGATTATCAACACGAGGTCCTACTAAGTAGACAGAACCTATAATAAGAAAAAAAATAGAAAGCCTTCTTAATGTTTTCATAATAAACCTGTTATTCAAAAAATACTAGCTGAATAGTGTTTTAACAAATTCTTGTTTCTCAAAAACCTGAAGGTCATCTATACCTTCTCCAACTCCGATATATTTGACAGGAATTTGAAATTGATCAGATATTCCCAATAAAACGCCTCCCTTTGCCGTACCATCTAATTTTGTTATTGCCAAACTAGTAACTTCTGTTGAAGCTGTAAACTGTTTTGCTTGTTCAAAAGCATTTTGTCCTGTAGAACCATCTAGAACCAATAAAACTTCATGAGGTGCGTCAGGAACTATTTTAGACATTACTTTTTTTACTTTTGACAACTCATTCATTAAATTTATTTTATTGTGTAATCGTCCGGCAGTATCTATAAGAACAATATCGCTTCCTTGTGCTTTAGCTGACTGTAAAGTGTCAAAAGCTACGGAGGCTGGATCACTTCCCATTTGTTGACGAACCAGTGGAACTTTCACTCGGTCTGCCCAAATTTGAAGTTGATCTATTGCTCCTGCTCGAAATGTATCGGCAGCACCTAATATTACTTTTTTTCCTTTTAATTTATACTGGTGCGCTAATTTACCAACAGTAGTTGTTTTGCCAACTCCATTTACACCAACAACCATTACTACGTATGGAATACTGACTTGAAGAGGGTCGATATTTTTATTTGATTCTTCTTTATCATTTACTAATAATGCTGAAATTTCTTCTTGCATCATTTTCATCAGATCGCTTGTAGTTATATATTTTTCGAGTACAGTCCTTTTCTCAAGGGCATTAATTATTTTTAGAGTTGTATCCACACCCACATCAGACTGAATAAGAATATCTTCTAATTCATCCAAAACCTGATCATCTATCTTTGACTTACCAACTAAAGCTATTCCAATTTTTGAAAAAAAAGATTTTTTAGTGTTGGCTAAACCTAAATCTAGTTTATCCTGATCTTGTTTTGAAAAAAAAGCTTTAAGTTTTCCCATGAATTTGTTGTATAAAAAAAGCTACATTAAAAGTAGCTTTTTTTTTTGGGTTTATGCAAAAGATTATTGTTTGTCCAACCATTTATTTGCTAGATCAGGAGAAATAATAGTTTCCACAAAACTATAAGAATTATTATCCCCTTTTTTAACCATTTTTATAGCTTTGGTTAATCTTTTTGAGCCTGTCTGTAATGTTGCAACGGATTTTTTTGCCATGACTTATTTTATTTCTTTATGAACTGTCATCTTTTTAAGGATGGAATTGAATTTTTTAACTTCTAAACGTTCGGGAGTATTTTTTTTATTTTTGGTTGTTATATAACGAGAAGTGCCAGGTTGACCTGACTCTTTATGTTCTGTACATTCCAATATTACTTGAACTCTATTTCCTCTTTTTGCCATTGTAATTAACCTTTATAGTGACCTTTCTCTCTAGCTTTTTTTAAAACTGCAGAAATTCCTTTTTTGTTAATCGTTTTCAAAGTCGCTGCAGATATAGTAAGCTTAATCCACTTATCTTCTTCAGGAATATAAAAACGTTTATCCATTATATTTGCATCGAAACGACGCTTTGTTCTGTTTAATGCTTTTGAGACATTATTCCCAAACATTACTCGTTTTCCGCTGATTTCACAAACTTTTGACATTTTCGTCTTTTTTTAACGTGGATGCAAATTTACTGTTTTTTATAGAGTAACAAAATTGTTTTTCTGAAAAATAAAAAACCTTTTTAAGATAGGTGTTGATAAATTAGTTCCAAGACCTTATTTACTGTCTTTTGAATCACTCTTTCTCTGTGTTTTCCAAAAATAAATTTCTTGCTAAAAACTTCCTCTTTAGTAGCAATTGAGATCCAAACTGTACCTACTTCGGCATCAGAGTCTCCTTTAGTTGGCCCTGCATTACCTGTCGTAGAAACTCCCATCGTAGTGTCAAATTTTTCACGTACATTAATTGCCATTTTTTCTGAAACTTCTTTACTTACCACAGAATATTTTTGAATTAAGCTTTTTGGAATATCTAAAATATCGAATTTACTCTGGGTATGATAAACTACAGCTCCCCCTTTAAAATAGGCTGAAGATCCTGCTAACTTTGTTAATCTTGCAGAAATTTCACCTCCTGAACAACTCTCGGCAATTGATAAGGTTTGTTTGTTTTCAATAAAGTTATCTTGTAATTGTTGCTCAAGCGAAGTTTCTTCTTCAAAGCCAATGAAAATATCTTTTATAAAGGGAATTAGTTTTTTAATTTCAAAATTAATTCTTTTATTTAGAATAGAATTATCAGATCCCTTTCCTGAAAGGCGAAGTCTTACCTTTCCCAAATTAGGGAGGTAGGCTAATTTTATGTCTTCAGGAAGAGTATTTTCCCAATCAACAATTCTCTCAGCTATCGCACTCTCTCCTAATCCATATGTGATAAGGGTTTTATGCAAAATAAATGGTCTAGTAAAATGAGCTTGTAGGGCAGGAAGAACTTTATCTACGACTAATGACTTCATTTCAAATGGCACCCCAGGTAAAGAAATTATAACTTGCCTTTTATTCTCAAACCACATGCCAGAAGCAGTTCCATGTTGATTTT
Source organism: uncultured Flavobacteriaceae bacterium (assembly GCA_913020075.1). Taxonomy (GTDB): domain Bacteria; phylum Bacteroidota; class Bacteroidia; order Flavobacteriales; family Flavobacteriaceae; genus MS024-2A. The sequence goes on along the minus strand of CAJWAE010000006.1, from coordinate 28,812 downwards.
TTAAAATCTTTGCCTTAGAAGGAAGCAATGCTTGTTTTCGATTCTCATCATTGATTGGAGTGTCGACATATTTTGAAAAAATTTCCTCAATATGATCTAAAATTTCTTGACTTTTTACCAAAAAATCTCCTAAATATTCACATAGTGTGTGTTTGGTAATATCGTCTTTAGTAGGTCCTAATCCTCCAGTAAGAATTACAACTTGAGCTCTCTTTTCAGAATCCTTTAAGGCTTCTATTATATGTTCTTTCTGATCTGAAATACTCGTAATTTGAGCAATTTCTATTCCAATTTTATTTAATTCTTTAGCTAAAAAAACAGAATTTGTATTAACTATCTGTCCTATTAAGATTTCATCTCCTATCGAAATTAATTCCGCTTTCATACTATTTCACTTTTACAACAAATGCTTGATTACCATCAAGGTACCCTAATAATTGATCGTTTTCTTGAACTGCCCCTACCCCAGATGGAGTTCCTGTAAATATAATATCACCAATTTTTAAGGTGAAATATTTAGAACAATACGATATCAACTCATCAATTTTCCATACCATGTCCATTGTGTTTCCTTTTTGGACTTCTTTACCATTTTTCTTTAAGGAAAAAGAAAGTTCATCTAAATTATTGAATTGATCTTTTTCATACCATTCTCCAATCAATGCTGATCCATCAAAAGCTTTTGCCTTTTCCCAGGGCAAACCATTCATCTTTAATTCATTTTGAACTGAACGTGCTGTAAAATCAATTCCTAAACCAATTTGATTATAGTATTTATGTGCGAATTTTGGCTGTATATGCTTTCCAATACGATTAATCCTAACTAAAACCTCTACCTCATAGTGTATATCTTTTGTGAAATGAGGAATAAAGAAAGGTTGGTTTTTTTGAAGAATTGAAGTATCTGGTTTTAAAAAAAGCACAGGACTGCTGGGGCGTTTATTTTTAAACTCTTTAATGTGGGCTAAGTAATTTCTTCCAACACAGATTATTTTCACTAAACTATAGTTTGGTATTCATTGCTTTTAAACGAATTTCCGTTAATACTTTTTTGGTGAAACGAGGAAAATCAGCATTAAGGACCCAACCAAAATATCCTGGCTCCTTTTCCAGGACATCAGTAACCTTTTTACCCTTATGTTTTCCAAATCCAAAACACATTTCTTCTTCTTTATTGTAGACTACAAAGCCTGCAAAATCAGCTGTTTTTCTCCTAGTACTAAAAGTATTTAAAAAATCAATATTAGGCTCTAAGTCTTTATAACGATCCAGTTGTGAAATAAGCACATCGTGAGTAGCCTTAGTATCAGCATAAGCAGAATGTGCGTCTACAAGTTCTTCATCACAATAAAAACGTAATGCAGCAGAAAGCGTACGTTGCTCCATTTTATGGAAAATCGTCTGTACATCTACTGTTTTTATGTTTTTAAAATCAAAAGGTACCTCTGCGCGAAGTAATTCTTCAACTAATAAGGGTATATCAAATCGATCAGAGTTAAATCCCGCCAAGTCGCATGTTTTGATGAAATTGTGAATTTCATTGGATCTTTCTTTAAAAGTTGGTTCATTTTCTACCATTTTATCAGTGATTCCATGAATTTCAGCAACTTCATTTGGAATATGTTGTTCGGGATTAATTCGCCATTCTTTTTTTTCTTGTTTACCGTCTGGATGTAATTTTAAAACAGCCATTTCAACAATACGATCTTTAGAAATATCTGTTCCAGTAGTTTCTAAATCAAAAAAGCAAAGGGGCTTATTAAGTTGCAGTTTCATGTTTTTATTATAAAATTAATAAGGAAGTGATTCCTCCCAGTTTTCTAAATATTCCGCTACACGTTTGACAAAAAGTCCACCTGTTGCACCATTAATAATTCGATGGTCATAACTGTGAGAAAGAATTACTTTTCTGCGTATTCCTATAAAATCTCCTTCAGGAGTTTCTATTACCGATGGCATTTTCCTAATAGCTCCTATTGCAAGAATTCCAACTTGTGGTTGATTAATGATCGGTGTACCCATTATAGACCCGAAATTACCAATATTTGTGAAGGTATAAGTTCCTGCTTGAACTTCATCTGGCATTAGGCTATTAATTCTTGCTCTGTTTGCTAAATCATTAACAGCTTTAGCTAAACCTACTAGATTTAAATGATCTGCATTTTTAATTACAGGAACAATTAAATTTCCATCAGCTAAAGATGTTGCCATACCAAGGTTTATATCTTGCTTAATAATAATTTGATCACCCTGTAAATGACTATTTAAGGCTGGATAATCACGGAGTGCCTTGATGATAGCGGTCATAAATAAAGGAGTGAATGTTAGTTTTTCGTTTTCACGCTTTTGAAAGGAAGATTTAGCTTCTTCTCTCCAACTCCAAAGATCAGTTACATCAACTTCAATAAAAGATTGGACATGAGCAGCGGTTTGTATACTTGATTTCATATGACTTGAAATCAATTTTTCCATTCTGCTCATTTCAATAATTTGATCATTGCCTGTCAAAGAAACTGAAGGATTAATTTTCACAACGGTTCGTAATGAATCAATACTAGATGATATTTCATTTGGTACAGAGCTTTTTAAATTACTAACTCTACTTTTTAAATGTTCTAAAATATCTGTTTTGGTAACACGTTTGTCTTTTCCTGTTCCATCTATGGAATCTAACTCTTCATTAGAAATCCCTTCTTCTTTTGCAATGTTACGAACCAAAGGAGAATAAAAATTTGTTTTATCTTCAGTATTGATAACGGAAATAGATTTTGTCTTAGGAATTTGATCTAAAAGTTTTTCAGCAATAAATTTTTGACTAATATTTAAATCTTCTTTAACTATTTTTTCATCTTTAAAAATCTCACTAGATGGGTCTAGAATTTTTTCTGAATCATCTGATTCAGATTCATAATCACCTTTAATTTCAATTACAGCAAGTACGTCACCTACTGAGACTGTTTCATTTTCAGTAAAGCGTTTTTCAATTAAAATTCCCTGTTTCTCAGATACTACATCAGTGTCTACCTTATCAGTAGCTATTTCAATTATGGGATCATCTATTTCAATTGAATCCCCAACCTCCTTTAACCACTTAGTTAAGGTAGCTTCGACAACACTTTCACCCATTTTGGATAATTTTAAAAAGTATTTCCCCATATTTAATTTGTCGTGCAAAAGTACCAATTTTTGACTTTGAATAAAGGTTTTGTTAGACCTTCTCTTGTTTAATTTAATTTTTAACCTTTAGAAATAGAAGCCTCAAAAGGTATTCGAGCTAAAATACTTCGCCCCAAAGTAACCTCATCAGTAAATTCCAACTCATCTCCAACAGGTATACCTCTGGCGATAGTTGAGGTTTTAACCTTATAATTAGCAAGTAATTTATAAATGTAAAAATTAGTTGTGTCAGCTTCCATTGTTGCGCTTAATGCGAGAATGATTTCAGAAACCTTTCCTTCTTTTACTTTTTCCAAAAGTGAATTAATCGTGAGATCCTGTGGACCAATTCCATCCATGGGAGAAATGATTCCTCCTAAAACATGATATACTCCATTAAATTGTCCAGTATTTTCAATAGCCATAACATCACGAATATCTTCTACAACGCATATCAAGTCCATATTTCTTTTTGGACTTGCACAAATTTCACAAAGAGTAGCATCTGACAAATTATGACATGTTTTACAAAAAATGATTCCTTCTCTCAATGAAGTTAGTGCTGAAGACAAAGACTGAGTATGTTGTAAAGGTTGTTTTAAAAGATGAAGCGCAAGTCTTAAGGCAGTACGCTTTCCAATACCTGGTAATTGTCCGATTTCTTGAACTGCATTTTCAAGTAGTTTTGATGAAAAATCCATAAACAAATTTACGAAATTATAAGTTGAAATACCTTTTGTACCTTTATCAAAATAAATCTAAAAAATGATATCCTCACTTTCCATTCTAGGTTTAATTATCGGTTATTTTTTAGTTTTAATTGGAATTGCTTATTTTACTGGGCAAGAAGATTCTAACGAAAATTTTTTCAAAGCTAATAGAAATTCACCATGGTATTTGGTAGCATTTGGCATGGTAGGAGCTTCATTGTCTGGAGTTACATTTATATCTGTTCCTGGCTGGATAAAAGACTCTCATTTTTCTTACTTTCAAGTAGTTATAGGCTATTTAGCTGGATATTTTGTGGTAGCATATGTTCTTCTTCCAGTATATTATAAAAATAATGTCACTTCAATTTATGAGTACTTAAACACAAGGCTGGGTAAAAATAGTCATAAAGCAGGAGCTTTTTTTTTCTTTATTTCCAGAGTTTTAGGAGCTTCTTTTAGATTATTTCTTGTAGCAATTGTTCTTCAAAAATTTATTTTTGATTCATGGGATATCCCTTTTGAAATCACCGTAATATTATCGATTGTTTTAATATGGGTTTATACTCAAAAAGGAGGAATTAAAACAATTGTGTTTACAGATATCCTTCAAACCACTCTAATGATTTTATCAGTTGTTTTATCAATAACTTATATCAATCAGGCATTAGATTGGACATTTTCAGACTTTATAACCTCTACTGAATTATCTCAATTCAGTAATGTTTTTATTACTGAATCATTTTTAAGTAGAAATCATCTCTTCAAGTCATTTATAGGAGGAGCTTTTGTTACCATTTGTATGACAGGATTAGACCAAGATATGATGCAGAAAAATCTTAGCTGTAGGACACTAAAAGATGCTCAAAAAAATATGATTGTTTTTAGTTTTATTTTAGTAATTGTAACGGGTTTATTTATGCTTTTAGGAGCCTTACTTTATATCTATGCTGAGAAGGAAGGAATTGAAATACCCTTAATGAATGGAAGCCCTAAAACAGATTTACTTTTTCCTGAAATTGCCCTTAATGGATCTTTAGGAATTACTGTAGCTGTAACTTTTATTCTAGGTTTAATTGCAGCTGCATATAGTAGTGCTGACAGTGCATTGACATCTTTAACTACTTCTTTTTGTTTAGACTTCCTAGGTATTAGAAAATATGATAAGATTAAGCAAAAGAAAATACGTAAGAAAACACATATTGGAATGAGTATTATGCTAATGTTGGTTGTCATTCTATTTAAACATATTTTAGATCGAAATATTATTGACAGCTTGCTTACAGTTGCGGGATTCACCTATGGACCACTTCTTGGTTTGTTTGCTTTTGGAATCTTTACTCCCTACAAAATTCATGACCGTTATGTATGGTTTGTTGTTTTATTTTCAGTTGGATTAATTAGCATTATTGGAAACATTGATGCTTCAACTTTGGGAGGATACGAATTAGGCTATGAACTTCTTCCTCTTAATGGATTGATTACATTTTTAGGACTTATATTGATTCGAAGAAAGAAGAACTAGCGAACAAGAGTTTTCAAAGGGAATTTTAACTTCATTTAATTTTTTAGTAAATTCTGGATTTTCAGTTCCTGGATTAAATATAACTCTTTGAGGTTTTAAATTAATAATAAATTCAAAATACTCCACCTGAAGAGCTGGACTCAAATAAATTGATATCGTATGAATGCCCTTTTGAAAAATAAATGGCTTTACTATTAACAATCCATCTATTATTCCCGGTTTTATTCCCATAGGGATAACTTCAATTTTATTTTTAAGCAAAAGAACGACAGCCTTATAAGCATAACGTTTTTGATTAGCTGATGCTCCAAGCACAAGAGTTTTATAGCTTACCATTGTATCATAACGCTTCCCCATGTGAATCCACTCCCGAAAGCAGCTAAAACTACTTTAGTGCCTGGTTGAACTTTACCTTCCTCCCAAGCTTCGGTAAGAGCAATTGGAATAGATGCTGCAGTTGTGTTTCCATATCGTTGAATATTATTATATACCTGATCATCACTTAATCCAAATTTTTTTTGAACGAATTGAGCAATTCGAAGGTTAGCTTGATGTGGAATCAACAGACCTATCTCATCTGAAGACCATCCTGTTTTTTTTAACCCTTCATTAATGACCTCAGTAAAACGAACAACTGCATGTTTAAAAACAAATTGACCATTCATGTTAGGATAATACGAAATATCCTCGGGGTCATTTTTGGTTATGATTTCTGGTACCCACCTCCTTGTACTAGGGCCAATAAGGGAGAGCTCTTCAGCGTGCTTACCTTGGGTGTGTAAATGAGAAGATAAAACACCTTCCTGATTATTTTCTGTTCTAGTCATTACCACAGCACCTGCTCCATCCCCAAAAATTACAGATATATTCCGCCCTCTTGTGCTCATATCTAAACCTCCAGTTTGATATTCTGAGCCGATAACTAATATATTTTTATACATGCCAGTTTTTATAAACTGATCAGCAGTTGAAATTGCATAAACAAATCCTGAACATTGCATACGAATATCTAAAGCTGGACAATCAGGAATATCCAAAAGTTCTTGAGCTAGAACACCAGAGCCTGGAAAATAATAATCTGGACTCATTGTAGCAAATACAATAAAATCGATGTCTTGGGCCTTTAGACTTGCTCTTTCTAAAGCTATTTTAGCTGCTTTTACCCCCATAGTTGCGGTTCCATTACCATCACCTTTGACAACATGCCTTCTCTCTTCAACCCCAGTTCTCTCAATAATCCAATCACTTGAGGTATCCATCAATTTTTCTAAATCTGAATTTGTAACTATATTTTCTGGAACATATTTACCAAGACCAATTATTTTCGAATTATACATAGGAATAAATGTTTAATTAATAAAAATACCATTTTAAGTCTTAGCAACTTATGATTTAATATTAAGAAAGATACTTTTTATAGTGTTCTGTTTTGATATTAGCACTAAGATCATGAAGTAAATGATAAAGTCCAAAAAAGGTTCTATTCATGTAAATAAAATGCTTTGAACCTCTATTTCCATTCATTTTTCTAATCTGATTGTCTTGTGAAAAATCTTTGGCAAGACTTGAAATTGCATTCCAGAATTCATCATTAGAAAAATCAAAATCATTGTCGTGAAAGGGCAAAGTAAAAAGGTGCATCATTTTTTTAAATAAAGAGGTGAAATAGATTATTTCTTCTTTAGTATCTGAGGGAAGTAAAATTTCTAATTCTTTTAATAAATCATTAAATATTTTATCATTTTCAATGTTATGTGGTTTAGATAATTCAAAATATGGATCATAAAAATCTTGAGGTATTGATTTTATACATCCAAAATCAATGGCAATCAAATTATTTTTTTCATTTACTAAGAAATTTCCAGGGTGAGGATCAGCTTGAACTTTTCTCAAATCATGTATTTGAAACATATAAAAATCCCACAAGGTTTGTCCTAACTGATTTTTTGATTTTTGATTTACCCATTCTAGGTTGAGATATTCTGACAAATGAACACCAGTCATCCAGTCCATGGTTAAAATTTTAGGTGTAGTCCATTTAGGGTAATATTTAGGAAACTTTAAATTTGAAATTATTTTTGCCTTTTCAGAGATGAGCTGACTATTTTTTAATTCTTGCAAGTAATCTGTTTCTTCCAGAAATTTTTCTTCCACCTCTTTAAAAAATCGATCAGTATCTTTTCCTTTCATATTAAACATTTTTAAAGCTATGGGCTTTACTAATGCTAAATCAGAACTGATACTGTTTGCCACACCAGGATATTGAATTTTCACAGCAAGTTTTTTGCCATTTTTTGAAGCACGATGAACCTGACCGATGCTAGCAGCGTTTTCGGATTGAGTTATAAAAGTATCAAAAATAACATCTGGATCAGCTCCTAAATATTTTCTGATAGTTTTTTTAACTAATGCAGCAGACAGAGGAGGAACAGAGAATTGAGACAAACTAAACTGTTCTACATAAGCTTGAGGAAGTAAATTTTTTTCCATGCTTAGCATCTGAGCCACTTTCAAAGCACTTCCCTTGAGTTCTTTTAGACTGTTAAATATATCTTTTGCATTGTTTTTATTGAGTTTATTTTTGTCATCTTCACCTTTAATGATTTTATCCCCATAATAACGAATATAATTACCTCCAATTTTAAAACCAGTTGAAACCAACTTTGAAGCACGTTGAATCTTATTGGTAGGAATTGAGTCTAAAGTTTTCAATTAGGCCATCTTATTTTTTTCCTTCCAAAGGAATTTTCCTAAATCAATTACACTATCTAGAGATTTATTATCAAATAACTCAAAAGCAGTTCTAACTGACTTTTCGATTGCCATGTCTGTTTTTTCGAAACTATGTGAGGTGTCTTCTATCCAAAATTTAAGAAGAAATAAAAGTTGTATCCAAACTCCTTCAGAAAACAACACCTCTGGATGTTTAGTAAAACGGGAAAGCTTTGTTGCATTTCCATCTTGAATTAGTCCAGATGCAAACTCTTTAAACGAAAATCGTAATCCTTTTAAAGTAGTTAATCGTTGTAAATCATTTCCAGACCCTTGAAGCACGAACAATACATAACTACGGTTTAATAATAAAACCTCAAAAAAGGTATAATAAAACAATAGAAGTCTCTCTTGAGGCAGTTGAGTGCTAAAACCTTTTTCTTTAGTTATTAGGGAAATAGTATTATCAAAAAACTGACAAAAAATTCGATCTTTAACGTTTTCTAAAGACGCAAAATGATTATAAAAATCAGATTCTTTTATTGCCGTATTTTTACAAAACAAGAAGACTGACTTTGGTTCTTTTTCGTTTTCTAAGACCTCTTTGCTATATGCTTCAAATATTTTTTGCTCTATTGTTTGTGTTTTGTTGGCCATATCTTTAAATAAAAACAAATATAATACTGTTTATTATTTTAACGATTATATTAAACATAAAATAATAAAAACAAAAGAAGTGTCATCTTGTCACTTAAACTAGAATGGTATTTTTTTTGCTATTATTAAAACAAATAATAATTATGAGTACAGGAAAAATCAATGTTGCTGTAGAAAATATATTCCCACTGATAAAAAAGTTTTTATACAGTGATCACGAAATTTTTTTACGAGAGCTTATTTCTAATGCGACTGATGCTACAACAAAAATCAATCACCTAAGTAGTCTTGGAGAAATCAAAGGTGATTTAGGCGAATTAAAGATTGAAATTAAAATTGATAAAAAAGCCAAAAAACTTCATATTATAGATAGAGGTATTGGAATGTCGAAAGAGGAAGTTCAAAAATACATTAATGAAGTTGCCTTTTCAGGTGCAGAAGAATTTCTAGAACAATATAAAGATTCAGCTAAGGATACTGGAATTATAGGACATTTTGGTCTAGGTTTCTATTCTGCCTTTATGGTTTCTGAAAAAGTTGAAATTATCACTAAATCACACTTAGATGGTCCAGCAGCTCATTGGACTTGTGATGGTTCTCCAGAATATACATTGGAGGAATCTGATAAAACTTCTAGAGGAACAGAAATTATACTTCATATTGATAAAGATTCAAAAGAATTTTTAGAAGAGTCTCGTATTAATGAATTGCTCAATAAGTATAATAAATTCATGCCTATCCCAATTCAATTTGGAACACGTGAAGAAACCTTACCTCTCCCTGAAGGTGCCGCCAAAGATGCTAAAGCAGAAACTATAACTGTAGACAATATTGTCAATAATCCTGATCCTGCATGGACCAAAACGCCGGCAGACCTAAAAGAAGAAGACTATAAGGGTTTCTACAGGGAATTATATCCAATGCAATTTGAAGAGCCTTTATTTAATATTCATTTGAATGTTGACTATCCTTTTAATTTGACAGGAATTCTTTACTTTCCTAAACTCAATAATGACCTAAACGTTCAGAAAGATCGTATTCAGTTGTATCAAAATCAAGTTTTTGTTACAGATAATGTTGAAGGAATTGTTCCAGAATTTTTGACATTGCTCAGAGGAGTAATTGATTCACCCGACATTCCACTTAATGTTTCAAGGAGTTATTTACAAGCTGATGCAGCTGTTAAAAAAATCAGTAATTACATCACAAGAAAAGTAGCTGATAAACTAAACAGTTTATTCAAGAAAGATAGAAAAGCTTTTGAAGAAAAATGGAATGACATTAAAGTTGTCATTGAATATGGGATGTTGAGTGAAGATAAATTTTTTGAAAAAGCAGAAAAATTTGCACTTTACCCTACTACAGAAGGAGAATATTTCACCTTTGAAGAACTTAAAGAAGCCATTAAAGAAACTCAAACTGATAAAGACGATAAGCTTGTCATCCTTTATGCATCAAATATAGAAGAACAACATAGTTATTTAACTCAAGCAAAAAACAAAGGTTATAAGGTGCTTCTACTAGATTCTCAAATTGTAGGCCACTTGATTCAAAAACTAGAAGGTAATAAAGAAAATATTTCTTTTGCCAGAGTAGATGGTGATACTATTGAAAATTTAATCAAAAAAGATGAAGTATCAGTCTCTAAATTATCTGACAAAGAAAAAGAGACTTTAAAACCTTTGATTGAATCCGTAGTTTCGGAGGGCGGTTATACCGTTCAACTAGAACCTATGGATAGTCAAAGCTTACCTTTTGTATTAACACAACCAGAATTCATGAGACGAATGAAAGAAATGCAACAAACTGGAGGTGGAGGAGGAATGATGATGGGTAATATGCCTGACATGTTCACTCTTACAGTAAATACAAATCATGAATTAGTTGGACAAATTTTATCTACAAAGACCACAAAAAAAAGAGAAAGGATAATACAACAAGCTTTAGATTTAGCCAGACTTTCGCAGAATCAATTAAAAGGGGAAGCGCTTACTCAATTTATTCAAAGAAGCGTTGATTTAATCAAATGATAAATACCGCCTTCGGGCGGTTATTTAATTTCAATAATGTTTGAAGTCTTACTTATGTCAGAATCCTTAAACATACACAAGGACGGAACAGTCAACTTGTTTCAGGACACTACATTGCGTTATTTTGAAAATTTCTATTCAGAAGAAGAGACGAAAACTATTTTTGAAGAACTTTATCTCCAAACCTCATGGCAACAGGACAACATAACCGTTTTTGGAAAAACCTATGCTCAGCCAAGACTTACTGCATTGTTTTCAAACAATAGCCAAACATATAGCTACTCAGGAATTAGGATGCATCCAAATATGATTACACCTCAATTGATCTCTATTCAACAAAAAATTTCAAAGGTTTGTAATTATGATTTTAATTCTGTTTTACTCAATTTATATCGCGATGGAAAAGACAGCAATGGATGGCACTCCGACAATGAAAAAGAATTAGGTGAAAATCCTGTAATTGCATCTGTTAGCTTTGGAGCATCCAGATTTTTTCACATGAAACACAAATCAATTAAAGAATTATTTTTAAAAATCCCTCTAACTACAGGAAGTCTAATGATTATGGAAGGAACTACACAAAAATATTGGTTACATAAAATAGCAAAAACAGCTCGTCCTGTAGAGTCAAGAATTAACCTAACTTTTCGGAAGATTATTTAAATATTTCATCCAAAACATAAGCTAGTCTTAGTCCTCCTTTAAGCAACTGTAAACGGATAATATCAAAATATTCATAACGATAAGCATATCCCAATTTTTTATTTTTAGGCAAACTGGTATAAATTTTATTTGTTATTAAATGTGACTCTTCTATCCAAATAGAAAGCGATGCCTTTTTAATACTTAATAGTTCCTTTTTAGTTAGGGAAGGTAAATTATATGAAATTTCCGAGTAACTCATTTGATTACTATCAATAATATTACTGTCCCATATTCGATGTAAATTTGATTTTTTTCCAAACCAAGTAACTTCAATCATATTTCCTCCTCTATCTTCTTCTTTCCCAAAATGCATTGGCTGATGCATATCACCAATGAAATGGACTAAAAGTTTAAGATTAAATTGTTTGTTTTCATAGCTTTCGTTTTTATTTTTTAAAACAGAAATACATTTAGAAATAGCTTTTACAATATCTCCTTTTGTATTTTTCTTACTTGATAAATAACTTTCATTTAGGTTTAAATTTGCATAGTGAGATGGACCGAGAGATCGATATCGCTTATCTGATTTAATATCATCTGCATAATTTGATATATAAGCCAAACTTTGACCTCCCAAAAGTTTTTTTATTGCCGTTTTTGTTCTTTTTGATATATGTTTTGAAGCCACTTCACCTACAACACGATGTCCTGTAGCTCCCCATATATATTGATCGTCGACAGGTTTATTTATAAAAAATGTTGGGAATATTATAAAATAGAGGAGAATTTTCATGAATTTTTTTTTAAAATTAAACCTTATTAAAATGAATCTGTCATATAAAGATTAAGTATTTTTAATTTTTAAAAAAAAAATTGCAAAACACTAAAATCCTAATTATAATATATTGCCTTCTTTTTGTAATTTTACCATACTCTATTATTGCTCAAGAAAAAGAGAAACAAATTGTAGTTTACTCAATAGAAAAAGATATCGAGATTGATGGTAAAGCTAGCGAGGCAATATGGAAAAAAGCCAATTGGGCAAATGATTTTTGGCAATGGAGACCCTCAGATAGCCTGAAAGCAAAAAAACAAACACAATTTAAAATGCTTCGAGATGATCAAAATTTATATATTTTGATTGTTTCCAAAACCAATGGAATTAACTTCACTACTCCAAACCTCAAAAGAGATTTTAATACGTATGGAGCGGATTATATTACTTTACTTTTTGATACTTTTAACGACGGAACAAATGCTTTCTCATTTGCTACAAATCCATTGGGACTAAAAGCTGAAGGTCTTATTTCAGGGGGTAATCAAAATTACAGATCAGATAGGAATTACGCTTGGGATACAAAATGGACAGTAGAAACAAGTATTGAAGAAGATCAATATACTGCTGAAATAAAAATACCTTTAAGTGCTTTTTTCTATGACAACAAGAACACCTCATGGCGTTTTAATCTTTACAGAAAGAATAACCAAGGCAATGAGCACAGTATTTGGATTCGAACTCCTCAGAATCAAACAGTTGGAAATCTTGGTTTCATGGGTAAAATCATTTTTGAAAAACCTTTAAAAAAAGCACGTAAACCGATTTCTATAATCCCCTATCTAAGCGGGTCATCTCAAAAAGATTTTGTAAACAATACACAAGAAAATAAACTCTCTGTAGGTGGAGATGCTAAAATACCTATTGGAAATGCCCTGAATCTTGACCTTACTTTAAATCCTGATTTTTCTCAAGTTGAGGTTGATGATCAAGTAGTTAATCTAACTCGATTTGCAATATCTCTTCCAGAAAAAAGACAATTTTTTACTCAAAATGATGATTTATTTAAAGATTTTGGTGCGTATGGCGACGTAACACCATTCTTTTCAAGAAGAATTGGTGTAGCAGAAGATCTAAATGGAAACACAATTGAAAATAAAATTATTGCAGGGGCAAGGTTAAGTGGGAAATTAAACTCAAATCTTCGAATAGGTCTATTAAATGTTTTAACAGATGCTGATATCGCAAACGAAATCCCTTCTAATTTAAATACTGTTTTTACGCTACGCCAAAAAGTCTTTGAGAGATCTAATATTAGTTTTTTCTATATTGACAGACGCACCACAGATAAATATGATTTTATTAGCAAAGAAGAGCGTAAAAATAGTGTGACAGGGATAGAATATAATTTAGCAACTAAAGATAGTAAATGGTCAGGTAGAATGTTTTTTCACAAATCCTTTACTGAAGGACTGGATGAAGACGATATGATCTCTGGAATGAAATTACAACGCAACACTTTGCGACATAGAGCTTCACTAGAATTGATTCATGGTGGTGAAGATTTTCGTTCAGATCTTGGTTTTTATAGAAGAACAGGTTTTTTAAAAGTAAGCCCCAATTATACTTTTAGGATTTATCCAAAAAATCCTAATATTAACAGCTATGAAATCAGTGAACGTTCATTTCTAGTTTTTAATCCTCGCTTGAGCTATAAGCTTACAGATAGATGGTTTATTACCTCAATAAGAAAAAACTATCTCAATAGCACAAACTTTCAATTTAGACTGACTAACCGCTATGAATTTTTAACAGATGGCTTTGACCCAACAAGAAGTAGCGATGGTATTGATTTACCAGGAAATACAAGTTATGATTTTACTGAAGCGCAAATTTCGTATCGATCTGATCAGCGTAAAATGTTTAATTTTAATACTGAAATCTCTTATGGTTCTTTTTATAATGGGAATAAATTATCTGTTGAGAATGAAATAAATTGGAGAAAACAACCTGTTTTTAATGCTAGTTTAACTGTTAATTACAATAAAATAAAATTACCAAAGCCTTATTCTTCAAAGAACATCTGGCTAGTCAGCCCTAAGCTAGACTTTACATTTACTAAAACTCTATCTTGGACAACATTTGTACAATATAATTCTCAAGGTGAGAACTTAGGTGTAAATTCCAGATTTCAGTGGCGATTCGCACCTCTCTCTGATTTGTTTTTAGTTTACAATGATAATTATATCACTACTGATAATTTTTCGCCAAGATATCGTAGTTTTAACCTCAAATTAACTTATTGGCTAAATATTTAAAAATAATGAAATCTCTTATTACGTTTATCCTTTCAACACTTATTTTGATAATAACTTTCGCATGCCAACCAAGTGTAAAAAAAAATAAAAATAAAACAATGATAGTTAAAGGTCAAATTGAAGGACTTAAAAAAGGAACTTTATATCTTCAAAAGTTTGATGATACCCTGTTAGTTAATATTGATTCTATTTTAGTAAAAGGAATACCTAACTTTGAATTTAAAACACATATTGAAACTGCTGAAGTTTTCTATTTATACTTAAATAAAGAAGATGGTGACAGTTTAAATGATAGAATATTATTCTTTGGTGAACAGGGAACTATTGAGATCAATACTCTACTAAAAACATTTGAAAGTAGTGCAAAAATATCAGGCTCAAGAAATCAAGAATTACTTCAGGAATACCTATCCTTTAACAAGAAATTTAACGACCTAAATCTACAGTTAATTAAGGATTATTATGAAGCTCAGAAAAACAGTAATCCAAGTAAATCAGATTCTATTCAACAAAAAATTGATAATTTACTTAAAAGACGTTATTTGTATACTATAAACTTTGCAGCACAAAATACAGATCAAAATATTGCTCCTTACCTAGCTTTAACTAAAGTCTATAATGCTAATATTTCTCTGCTTGATTCCATAGCTATTAAAATGACATCAGAGGTTAGAGATTCAAAATATGGTAAAGAATTTATAAACTTTCTTGAGCAAAGAAGATCAGAAACTATAATCAATTAAAGTTTTTCAGCTTTTTTATGTAAATCTGAAAGAACTTGTTTTTTGTCTTTTTCAATCACTTTAAATTGTGATTTAATTTTTTCTCCCGAAACAGCATTAATTTTTATAATTATATCATCAAAAGCATTGATCGAATCTTCAATTAACTTTTCGCTCCTAGACAAATCGGCATCAGGATTAGAAAGCTCCCATATATATACGTCTTCAATTAAGTCACCGATATCGTTGTTAAGATCTTTTTTAAGTTGTTTTACACTAGCCATTTTTTCTTTTTTTAGTTAATTAATTATTTTATTTGAAAATTATGTTTTTAATATGTTCTTAATCTGAAAAAGAAACATAATTCCTTGGTGTTTCATATAAGGTAATTGATAGTTTCCACTCTTCTTTTAAATGCGGTTTTAATTTATTGTGAATAACTACCGCTATATTTTCGGCAGTGGGAATCAATTCAAAAAAATCAGCTACTTCTTCATTAAGATTTTTATGATCCATTAAATCTTCAACTTCAGTTTTAATTAAATTTTTAAGTAATTTCATGTCAATTACATATCCAGTTTGAGGATCAATTTCACCTGTTACGTGAACAATTAATTCATAATTGTGCCCATGATAGTGGGGATTGGAACACTTTCCAAAGATATTTTCATTTTTGGCATCAGACCAGTCTTTATTATAAAGTCGGTGTGCCGCGTTGAAGTGAGCTTTTCGACTAACAGTTACTTTCATTAATTAAATTTTGTGAATTTATAAAAACGATCAAAAATGATTTTGAACCAGACAGTATAAAGCTGAGGGGTATCTTTTATTTCTGAAGCAATTTGATCTAAATCAACCCATTTCCAAGCAGCTACTTCTTTTGGATTAATTATTGGCTCATGATTGTAATAACCCAGAAGTACATGATCTAATTCATGCTCAGTTAGACCATTATCAAAAGATGCCTTATAAATGAAACTAAATAGGGCTTTCATTGGAACTATAAAGCCCATTTCTTCTTTTAAACGTCGTTTTCCTGCATCTATATTGCCCTCTCCTTCTCTTTGATGACTACAACAAGTATTTGTCCATAAACCTGGAGAATGGTATTTATTTAATGCACGCTGTTGCAACATTAATTGACTTTTTTCATTAAGAATAAAAACCGAAAAAGCACGATGTAAAATTCCCTTTTCATGTGCCTCAATTTTAGACATATAACCTTTAGGGTTATCATATACATCAACTAAAATTACTTTTTCTTCCAACATGCGGTGTAAAATTACCTATAATTTTCACAAAAACCTATTCACTATTTATCGGCTATGGCTTTATTTGTAATACTTTTGTTACCATGGGATTTTTAGAAGAAATAAAACGCAGACGGACCTTTGGGATAATTTCACACCCTGATGCAGGTAAAACTACACTTACTGAAAAGCTATTACTTTTTGGTGGTGCAATTCAAGAAGCAGGTGCAGTGAAATCTAATAAAATTAAAAAGTCAGCTACTAGTGACTTCATGGAGATTGAAAGACAACGTGGGATCTCTGTGTCTACATCCGTATTGGCTTTTGTCTATAAGAATAAAAAAATAAATATTTTAGACACTCCCGGACATAAAGATTTTGCAGAAGACACCTTCAGAACCCTTACAGCTGTGGATAGTGTGATTGTAGTAATTGATGTTGCTAAAGGAGTAGAGACTCAGACAGAGAAACTGGTTGAAGTTTGTAGAATGAGAAAAATTCCTATAATAGTCTTCATAAATAAACTTGATAGAGAAGGAAAAGATGCATTTGACTTATTAGATGAAGTTGAACAAAAATTAAGACTAACTGTCACTCCTCTTTCAATTCCAATTGGAATGGGATACGATTTTAAAGGAATTTACAATATTTGGGAAAATAATATTCAGCTATTTGAAGACGAACAAAAACAAATTATTGGCAAAAAGAAACAATTTCAATCTTTGAATGATCCGGAATTATCAAAAATTATTGGACTAGAAAGTCATACAGTATTAAAAGAAGAATTAGAATTGATAGATGGAGTATATCCAAAATTTAATCAAAAAGATTATCTAAAGGGAGATCTTCATCCTGTTTTATTTGGTTCTGCATTAAATAACTTTGGTGTTGAAGAACTTCTCAATTGTTTTATAGAAATTGCTCCAGAACCACTTCCAAAGGCTTCAGAGAAGCGTATTATTAATCCTAATGAAAATGAATTTAGTGGCTTTGTGTTTAAAATTCATGCTAATATGGATCCTAACCATAGAGATCGACTAGCGTTTATTAAAATAGTGTCTGGAACATTTGAACGAAATAAACCATATCTACATGTACGTAAAAATAAAAAAATAAAATTTTCTTCACCAAATGCTTTTTTTGCAGAGAAAAAACAAATTGTTGATATCTCATATCCAGGAGATATAGTTGGTCTTCATGATACAGGAAATTTTAAAATTGGAGACACACTAACAAGTGGTGAAATTCTTCAATTTAGAGGAATTCCTAACTTTTCACCAGAACATTTTCGTTTTATAAATAATGTAGATCCATTAAAGTCAAAACAGCTTCATAAAGGTATCGATCAGTTGATGGATGAAGGTGTCGCTCAACTTTTTACACTTTCTTTGAATAATAGAAAAGTGGTTGGAACAGTCGGTGCTCTTCAATTCGAAGTAATTCAATACCGTCTTGAACATGAATACGGTGCAAAATGCTCATATGAAAACCTTAATGTACATAAAGCTTGCTGGGTAGACACACAAAATATTGATAATGAAGAATTTAAAGAATTTAAACGGATAAAACAAAAATTTTTAGCAACAGATAAACATGGACAATTAGTATTTTTTGCAGATTCATCTTTTTCCTTACAAATGACTCAGCAAAAATATCCTTCTATTGTATTTCATTTTACTTCAGAATTCAAAAATTAAGCATAAAAAAACACAATCTAAATTATGTATTTTTTAGTCTAAGCCTCTCCGGTAGGTCCAAAATTTAATGGAATCGGGGGAATTTCACTTGTTTTCACTTCTCCGTTAGCATTTTCGAAACGCTTGATGTTATCACCTAAAGCTTTGTGAAAGCGCTTTACGTGTTCAGGGGTTAAAATTACACGTGATTTTACCCTGGCTTTTGGGGCACCTGGCATTACAGTAATAAAATCTACAATGAACTCGGAAACAGAATGATTTATAATAGCTAGGTTAGAATAAACACCATCTGCTACATTTTCATCGATAGAAATATTGAGTTGCTGATCACCGGTAGCTTTTGTGTCGTCCATAATTAACTGAATTTAAAAACTAATTTCCTCTTCTTTATCAATCAATAGACTATTATATTCTTCTTTTGATCCTACAATTACATCATTATAAGCTCTAAGACCTGTCCCTGCTGGAATTTTATGCCCTACAATTACATTTTCTTTCAAGCCCATCAAAAAGTCAACTTTACCACTAACCGCAGCTTCATTCAAAACTTTAGTTGTTTCCTGGAAAGATGCCGCAGAAATAAAAGATTTTGTTTGTAATGAAGCTCGAGTAATTCCTTGTAATTCTGGAGTAGCAGTAGCAGAGGCAGCGTCATGTGCTACGACTAACTTTCTATTTTCACGAGTTAATAAAGAATTTTCATCTCGTAACTGACGTGTGGATATAACTTGTCCTTGTTTTAAATTCTCAGAATCTCCAACTTCGTCAATTACTTTCATACCATATAATGAATCATTTTCATCCATAAAGTCATAGCGAAATATTAATTGATTTTCAAGAAAAATAGAATCCCCTGGATCCATTATTCTTACTTTACGCATCATCTGACGTACAACTACTTCAAAGTGCTTATCATTAATTTTAACACCTTGTAATCGATAAACCTCTTGGATTTCATTTACAAGATACTGTTGAACTGCAGAGGGTCCTTTAATCTTTAAGATGTCTGCTGGTGTGGTTGAGCCGTCAGATAATGACATTCCAGCTTTCACAAAGTCGTTTTCTTGAACTAATATTTGATTAGATAATTTAACTAGATATTTTTTAATATCTCCAAATTTGGACTCAACAATAATTTCTCTATTTCCTCTTTTTATTTTCCCAAAAGAAACAACTCCATCTATCTCAGACACAACTGCTGGATTAGAAGGATTACGTGCTTCAAACAATTCTGTTACTCGAGGTAAACCTCCAGTTATATCACCAGATTTAGCAGATTTACGAGGTATTTTAACTAAGACTTTACCTTCTTCAATCTGATCACCTTCATTAATAATCAAATGGGCTCCTACTGGAAGATTATATGACCTTAAAATAATTCCTTTTTTATCCTGAATAGATAAAGTTGGAATTAATTTTTTATTTCTAGACTCGGAAATTACTTTTTCTTGGAATCCAGTTTGCTCGTCAATCTCAACCTGGTAAGTAAGACCTTGTTCAATATTTTCAAAAACGATTTTGCCTGTAAATTCTGAAACGATAACTCCATTAAATGGATCCCATTGACAAATTATGTCATCCTTGTTGATCTTAGATCCATTTTTAACATTTATCGATGATCCGTAAGGAATATTTTTGGTGCTTAAGATATTTTTAGTTTTAGAATCAATAATCTTAATTTCTGAAGTACGTGATATTACTATTTCAGCTTCATTTCCGTCTACATCCTTACCTTTTACAGTTTTAAGCTCTTCAATTTCTGCAATTCCACCAAACTTAGAAATAAGTTTGTTTTCTTCAGAAATATTACCAGCTACTCCACCAACATGAAAGGTCCTCAATGTTAATTGAGTTCCAGGCTCACCGATAGACTGGGCAGCAATTACACCTACAGCCTCTCCACGTTGAACCATTTTATTAGTTGCCAAATTTCGTCCATAACATTTAACACAAATACCACGCTTAGCAGCACACGTTAATGGTGATCTAACTTCAACAGATTCGATAGGTGCTTTTTCAACTAATACGACGTGAGAATCTTCGATTTCTTTACCAGACTCAACAATAACTTCGTTATTTCTAGGATCTAATATATCGTGTAGAGATACACGCCCTAAAATTCGTTCTCCGAGAGACTCAACTATTTCCTCGTTTTTCTTTAATGGCTTGACATCAACACCTCTTAGTGTTCCACAATCTTCGTGATTTACAATAACATCTTGAGAAACGTCATGGAGACGTCGTGTTAGATAACCTGCATCAGCAGTTTTAAGAGCCGTATCAGCGAGTCCTTTTCGTGCACCGTGGGTTGAAATAAAGTATTCTAAAATAGAGAGTCCTTCTTTAAAGTTTGAAAGGATTGGGTTTTCAATAATTTCTCCTCCTCCTACGTTTGATTTTTTAGGTTTGGCCATTAATCCGCGCATTCCTGTTAACTGACGGATTTGCTCTTTTGATCCTCTCGCTCCAGAGTCCAACATCATGAATACTGAATTGAATCCTTGTTTATCTTCACTAATTCTTTTCATCGCCAATTCAGTCAAATTTGCATTGGTTGATGTCCAAATATCTATCACCTGGTTGTAACGTTCGTTGTTGGTTATCAATCCCATGTTGTAGTTACCAATTACACCGTCAACTTCTTTATTGGCCTCGTCAATCATGGTTGTTTTTTCTGGTGGGATAATTATATCTCCTAGGCTAAAAGATAGCCCCCCCTTAAAGGCAAAACCGTAGCCCATTGTTTTAATAAGATCTAAAAACTCAGCTGTTTCGGGAACACTTGTAACTTTAAGAATATCTCCTATAATATCTCTAAGGTTTTTCTTAGTTAAAACAACATTAAAAAATCCTGCAGCTTCAGGAACTACCTCGTTAAATAGAACACGTCCAACAGTTGTGTCTATGATTTGATAGACTAATTCTCCTACTTCATTAAAATCTTTAGCCCTAATTTTAATCATAGCATTTAGATCTACTCGTTTCTCATTATGAGCAATGTGAACTTCTTCAACTGAATAGAAAACAAGTCCTTCACCTTTAACTTTATTTTTAGAAGTAGATTTACGTGCTTTAGTCATATAATATAATCCTAAAACCATATCCTGTGAAGGAACCGTAATGGGCTGACCATTTGCAGGGTTCAAAATACTGTGAGAAGCCAACATCAAAAGTTGGCATTCTAAAATAGCCTCCGGCCCTAAAGGCAAGTGAACGGCCATCTGATCACCATCAAAATCGGCATTAAACGCGGTACATACTAATGGATGTAATTGAATTGCTTTTCCCTCAATCAATTTAGGTTGGAACGCTTGAATTCCAAGACGGTGTAAAGTAGGAGCTCGGTTTAACATAACCGGATGACCTTTTAAAACATTTTCCAAAATATCCCACACTACAGGCTCTTTTCGGTCTATTATTTTCTTTGCAGATTTTACTGTTTTAACAATACCACGTTCAATAATCTTACGAATGATAAAAGGTTTATACAACTCTGCTGCCATATCCTTTGGTAATCCACATTCAAATAATTTCAATTCAGGACCAACGACAATTACAGAGCGTGCTGAATAATCAACTCGTTTTCCAAGTAGATTTTGACGGAAACGACCTTGTTTTCCTTTTAATGAGTCAGAAAGAGACTTTAAAGGGCGGTTAGAATCTGTTTTTACAGCTGATGATTTACGTGTATTATCAAACAATGAATCTACAGATTCTTGTAACATACGTTTTTCATTTCTAAGTATAACTTCAGGTGCTTTTATTTCAACCAAACGCTTTAAACGATTATTACGAATAATAACACGTCTATATAAGTCATTTAAATCTGAAGTCGCAAAACGACCACCATCCAATGGTACTAGAGGACGTAATTCAGGTGGAATTACTGGAATGGCTTTCATAATCATCCATTCAGGAAGATTTTGACCTCTCTCATTTGCATCACGAAACGCTTCTACGACTTGAAGTCTTTTTAAAGCTTCTGTTTTACGTTGTTTAGATGTTTCGTTATTTGCTTTATGACGTAATTGATATGACAAATCTTTTAAATCAATTCTAGAAAGTAAATCAATTAAACATTCTGCCCCCATTTTAGCTATGAATTTTTCGGGATCATCATCTTCTTTGTATTGGTTTTCAGGAGGAATCTGTTCCAAAACATTTAAATATTCTTCTTCTGTCAAAAAATCTCTTGACTGAAGTGGCTCACCTTCTTCATTTTTTGCAGCACCAGGTTGAATTACTACATAGCGTTCATAATAAATGATCATATCCAACTTCTTGGAAGGAAGTCCAAGTAAGTATCCAATCTTATTAGGAAGTGAGCGGAAGTACCAAATATGTGCAACAGGCACAACTAAGTTAATATGTCCTACGCGATCTCGACGAACTTTCTTTTCAGTAACTTCTACACCACAACGATCACAAACAATACCTTTGTATCTAATACGTTTGTATTTTCCACAAGCACATTCATAATCTTTTACAGGTCCGAAGATACGCTCACAAAACAAACCATCACGCTCAGGTTTGTGTGTCCGATAGTTAATGGTTTCAGGCTTGAGTACTTCTCCACGAGAGTTTCCAAGAATAACTTCCGGAGAAGCCAAACCTATTGAGATTTTATTGAATTTTTTTTGAGTAATGATATCGTTATTTCTAGCCATGGCCAAGTGTATTCTTTAATTTAATTATTCTTCCAATCGAATGTCAAGTCCAAGTCCTTTTAATTCATGCATGAGCACATTAAAAGATTCTGGTAAACCAGGTTCTGGCAAAGTATCACCTTTAACTATGGCTTCATAAGTTTTTGCTCTACCTATTACATCATCAGATTTAACTGTTAAAATTTCTTGAAGTGTACTAGAGGCACCATATGCTTCCAATGCCCAAACTTCCATTTCTCCAAAACGCTGACCTCCAAATTGAGCTTTACCTCCTAAGGGTTGTTGTGTAATCAATGAATACGGACCAATAGAGCGTGAATGCATTTTATCGTCAACCATATGTCCTAATTTTAACATATATATTATTCCTACTGTTGCGGGTTGATCAAAACGTTCGCCAGTTCCACCATCATATAAATAAGTATGTCCATATAAAGGAACCTTTCCTTTTTCAGTTAATGCATTTATTTCTTCAATTGTAGCTCCATCAAAAATTGGAGTTGCATATTTCTCTCCTAAATTCTGACCAGCCCAACCTAATACTGTTTCATAAATTTGACCAATATTCATTCGAGAAGGAACTCCTAAGGGATTTAATACAATATCAACGGCAGTACCGTCTTCCAAGAAAGGCATTTCTTCTTCACGTACAATACGCGCAACAATCCCCTTATTTCCATGACGCCCTGCCATTTTATCTCCAACTTTAAGTTTACGTTTTTTAGCTATGTATACTTTAGCAAGTTTCTTTATTCCAGCCGGAAGTTCATCTCCAACACTAATCGTGAATTTTTCTCGTCTTAGTGAGCCTTGAAGATCATTCTCTTTAATTTTATAATTATGAATCAAATCTGCAATCATCGCATTTATTTCTTTCGTAGTAGTCCACATTCCCTTGGTTAGGTGAGTGTAGTCTTCAACTCCTGAAAGTAATTTGAGAGTGTATTTTTTGCCCTTTGGCAATACTTCTTCGCCTAAATCATTTTGAACTCCCTGACAAGTTTTCCCATTAACAATAGTAAATAATTTCTCAACCAATACATTTTTGAATGAATCAAACTTTAGGTCATAAGCATCTTCTAGGACTTCTAACTCTTGTTTGTCTTGATTTCGTCTGCGTTTATCCTTAACGGACCGTGTAAAGAGTTTTTTATCAATTACAACACCTCTTAAAGATGGCGGTGCTTTCAATGATGCATCTTTAACATCCCCTGCTTTGTCTCCAAAAATAGCTCGTAATAACTTTTCTTCTGGGGTAGGGTCAGATTCTCCTTTTGGTGTGATTTTGCCAATTAAAATATCCCCAGGATTGACTTCAGCTCCAATACGAATCATTCCGTTTTCATCTAAATCACTTGTAGCTTCTTCACTGACATTCGGAATATCATTGGTCAATTCCTCTTCACCTAATTTAGTGTCACGAACATCTAATGAATATTCATCTATATGTATAGAAGTAAAAATGTCTTGTCTTACTACTTTTTCGGAAATAACAATTGCATCCTCAAAATTATAACCTTTCCATGGCATAAAGGCTACTTTTAAATTTCTTCCTAAGGCCAATTCTCCAGCCTCAGTTGCATAACCTTGACATAATACTTGACCTTTAGTTACTCTCTCGCCTTTTTTGATAATCGGCTTAAGATTGATACAGGTACCCTGATTTGTTTTTCTAAACTTAATTAAATTGTATGTTTTTATGTTTCCATCAAAGCTGATTAATTCATCTTGATCAGAAAAATCATACTTTATGGTTATTTTCTCTGCATCAACATATTCAACAACACCATCATTTTCAGCATTTATTAGTACTCTAGAGTCTGAAGCTACTTGCTTTTCTAATCCAGTTCCTACTATTGGAGATTCAGGACGTAATAAAGGTACAGCTTGACGCATCATATTTGAACCCATCAAAGCACGGTTTGCATCATCGTGTTCTAAAAAAGGGATTAAAGATGCTGAAATAGAAGCTATTTGATTTGGTGCTACATCTGAATAATTAACCTGTTCCGGAACAACAACTGGAAAATCAGCTTGATCTCTGGCAATTACTTTTTCATCTAATATTTTACCAGATTTATCATAATTGATATTTGCTTGAACAATTAATTTATTTTCTTCTTCTTCTGCACTTAAATAAGTTATTTCTTTTAAATTAATTACACCATTTTCAACTTTACGATAAGGTGTTTCAATGAATCCTAGATTATTAACTTTAGCAAAAACTCCTAAAGAAGAAATTAGACCAATATTTGGTCCTTCAGGTGTTTCGATAGGGCATAGTCTTCCATAGTGAGTATAGTGAACATCACGGACTTCAAATCCAGCACGTTCTCTTGATAGTCCACCAGGTCCCAATGCAGATAGTCTCCGTTTATGTGTGATTTCAGCTAGCGGATTGGTTTGATCCATGAACTGTGATAACTGATTAGTTCCAAAAAAACTATTAATTACAGAAGACAATGTTTTTGCATTAATCAAGTCAATGGGAGTGAAAACTTCGTTATCACGAACATTCATTCGCTCACGAATAGTTCTTGCCATACGAGCTAGTCCAACTCCAAACTGGGAGGACAATTGTTCCCCTACTGTTCGAA
This sequence comes from uncultured Flavobacteriaceae bacterium, assembly GCA_913020075.1. Lineage (GTDB taxonomy): Bacteria > Bacteroidota > Bacteroidia > Flavobacteriales > Flavobacteriaceae > MS024-2A. The sequence continues at coordinate 3,354 of CAJWAE010000006.1, read as the reverse complement.
CACGACGATTAGACAAATGATCTATATCATCAATTTCTGCTTTAGAATTAATTAGTTCAATCAAATACTTGATGATGGTAATAATATCTAATTTAGTCAATACTAGCTTATCCATCTCAACATCCAAGCCTAGTTTTTTATTCATCCTGTATCGTCCAACCTCACCTAAGTTATAACGTTGATCAGAGAAAAATAATTTATCAATAATTCCTCGAGCCGTATCTTCATCTGGTGGCTCTGCATTACGTAACTGTCGATAGATATGTTCTACAGCTTCTTTTTCAGAATTAGTAGGATCTTTTTGCAAAGTGTTATAAATAATTGCATAATCAGACATATGAGAGTCTATTTTATGAAGTAATATTGTCTTAACATTTGCTTCTAAAATTTCAACAATATGGTCTTTTTCTAAAATAACATCACGATCAATAATGATTTCATTTCTTTCTATTGAAATTACCTCTCCAGTATCTTCATCAACAAAATCTTCATGCCATGTCTTTAAAACACGAGCTGCAAGTTTTCTTCCTAATACTTTTTTAATACCTGTTTTAGATACTTTTATTTCTTCAGCAAGATCAAATATTTCTAAAATGTCTTTATCGCTTTCAAAGCCAATTGCTCTGAATAAAGTTGTAACAGGTAGTTTTTTCTTACGATCAATGTAAGCATACATAACACTATTAATGTCTGTAGCAAATTCAATCCATGAACCTTTAAAAGGAATTACTCTAGCAGAATATAATTTAGTTCCATTAGCATGAAACGATTGTCCAAAAAAGACTCCTGGAGATCTATGTAATTGAGAGACAACAATTCTTTCCGCCCCATTTATGACAAATGTACCGCTAGGAGTCATATATGGAATTGTTCCTAAGAAAACATCTTGTACTATCGTTTCAAAATCTTCATGTTCTTCATCTGTGCAATATAATTTCAATCGCGCTTTGAGAGGAACAGAATGAGTTAATCCACGTTCAATGCATTCTTGAATAGAATACCGAGGGGGATCCACGAAATAATCTAAAAACTCTAAAACAAAATTATTTCGAGTATCAGTTATTGGAAAATTATCTTTGAAAGTATTGAAAAGACCTTCTTCATTACGTTCATCAGATTTTGTTTCTAATTGGAAAAAATCCTGAAATGATTTGATTTGTATATCCAGAAAATCTGGATACATCGGAGTATGTTTTGCTCCTGCGAAATTGATTCTTTGACTCTGTTTACTTGGCATCTAAATTATATTTAAGGGTCATACTATTAAAGGGGGCAAGCACTATAAAAGGGTTTAGGCCTTTGGAAAATCCAAAAGCCTAAACCTTTATTGGTATGAATCGAGACTATTTAAGCTCAACCTCTGCACCAGCTTCTTCTAAAGCTTTTTGAAGCGCATCTGCTTCATCTTTAGCTATTCCTTCTTTCACAGGACTAGGTGCATTGTCAACAAGTTCCTTAGCTTCTTTGAGCCCAAGACCTGTCAATTCTTTTACTAATTTTACTACGGCTAGTTTAGAACCTCCAGCTGCTTTAAGGATTACGTCAAATTCTGACTTTTCCTCTACGGCGTCTCCTCCAGCTCCACCACTTACTGGCCCAGCAACTACTGCCGCTGCTGCAGGCTCAATACCATACTCATCTTTTAAAATATCAGCCAACTCATTAACGTCTTTTACTGTTAGGTTAACTAATTCTTCCGCGAATTTTTTTAAATCTGCCATTGTTACTTATTTATCTGTTTAAATTATAATGTGTGTGTAATCGAATGCGTACTTTTTATCGGTCAGGATTCACGTTCTGAAAGCGTTTGAAGGATTCCAGATAGTTTCCCACCTCCTGACTGAAGTGCAGAAATTACGTTCTTGGCTGGAGATTGTAACAAGGATATAATCTCTCCAATCAATTCATCTTTAGATTTAATCGCTACTAATGCATCGATTTGATCATCACCAATATAAATAGATTCTTCAATGAAGGCACCTTTTAAAATCGGCTTATCTGACTTTTTTCTAAAGTTTTTAATCACCTTTGCAGGTGCATTTCCCGTATCGGAAAACATTAAAGACGTGTTACCCTTAAGGATTCCCGTCAACTCTCCAAAATCGTGGGTGGAAGCTTCCATCGCTTTGGAAAGTAAAGTGTTTTTAACCACTTGCAATTTAATATTTTCTTTAAAACATGCGCGTCTTAAGTCGCTTGTTTGGGAGGCGTTTAATCCCTCAATATCAGCCAAGTAAAGTGTTTTAACACCTACTAAAGCATCTTTAAGGTTTTCTATTGCGTCGTTTTTTTCTTGTCTAGTCATTAATTAAGTTTAGTGCGTTAACTCATTTTGGCATCAATTGCAATACTTGGGCTCATAGTGCTTGACATGAAAACGCTTTTAACATATATTCCTTTGGTTGTTGAAGGTTTTAATTTCTCAATAGTTTTCAACAATTCATCGGCATTTTCGTAAATTTTATCTTGTGTGAAAGATGCTTTTCCGATTGCTGCATGAATAATTCCTGTTTTGTCTACTTTGAAATCAATCTTACCACCTTTAACATCAGTTACAGCCTTCCTGATATCCATAGTAACTGTTCCAGTTTTTGGGTTAGGCATTAAACCACGTGGACCTAAAACACGACCTAAAGGACCTAATTTACCCATAACACTAGGCATGGTTACAATTACATCAACATCAGTCCAACCATCTTTTATTTTTTGCAAATATTCATCTAATCCTATGTAATCAGCCCCAGCTTCTTTAGCTTCGGCTTCTTTGTCTGGGGTTACAAGCGCAAGTACACGAACGTCTTTACCTGTCCCATGAGGAAGTGTTACAACTCCACGGACCATTTGATTAGCCTTCTTAGGATCTACCCCTAAACGTATTGCTAGATCAATGCTCGCATCAAATTTTGTGTTGGTAATTTCTTTTACCAAACCGGAGGCTTCTTTGAGCGTATAGATACTATTAGGATCTACTTTAGCTCTAGCTTCTTTTTGTTTCTTAGTTATTTTAGCCATTGCTTAATATTAATAAATTAAAAGGGTGCTTGTCCAGAAATAGTAAAACCCATTGAACGTGCAGTACCAGCAACCATTTTCATGGCAGACTCTACAGTAAACGCATTTAGATCCGGCATTTTATCCTCAGCAATGAGTTTTACTTGATCCCAAGTGACTGAAGCCACTTTCTTTCTATTGGGTTCTCCAGAACCTTTTTTAGCTTTGGCTGCTTCCATCAGTTGAACGGCCGCTGGCGGTGTCTTAACAACAAATTCAAATGATTTGTCTTTATATACAGTAATCTGAACCGGTAATATTTTACCTGGTTTATCTTGAGTTCTTGCATTAAATTGTTTGCAA